>CACZRQ010000200.1 GCA_902783615.1 uncultured Bacteroidales bacterium
AGAGACAGGGATTCGAACCCTGGATACGGTTACCCGTATGCCGCATTTCGAGTGCGGTCCGTTCGACCACTCCGGCATCTCTCCTTTGCTAATTACAATGCAAAGGTAGTACTTTTACTGCACAAATCCATCATAATTTAAAAAAAATATGTATCTTTGCCCAATGACAACATTAAAAACTTGGATTATGAAGAAAATTGTTAGTGCATTATTTGTGGCCGTTTGCTGTTTGGCAATGGCTATGCCTGCTCAGGCGCAGGTGAAATTTGGTTTGAAGGGTGGTTTGAACCTTTCGAAGATTGATGTCAGTGGAACACTGGAAGGCAACTTTAAGGAGAACTCTACAGGTTTCTTCATTGGTCCGATGGTGGAAGCTACTGTTCCAATCATCGGCATTGGCGTTGACGGTGCCATCATGTATTCTCAGCGTGGTAAGAGTGATACAAAGCAGCAGGGTATTGAAGTCCCTATAAACCTGAAATATACTATCGGTTTGGGCGATATGTTAGGTATTTTCTTGGCTGCTGGTCCTGATTTCTTCTTCAACATGAAAGATGTCAATTTCTCTGATGGCCTCCATGCAGTGAAAGATAAGAAAGCCATTGTGGGGCTGAACTTGGGCGCAGGCTTGAAGTTGGTGAACCATTTACAGTTAGGTGTCACATATCAGATTGGTTTGGGAGATACTTTCAGCATCAAGGAGGCTGGCAAGAAGATTTCAAACAAGACCAACACTTGGCAGATTTCATTGGCTTATATGTTCTAAGCCTTTATAGTTGAACCATCATAGCGTTACTGGCTTAAGGTTGGTAACGCTATTTTTATCTGTTCCACATGACCTATATAGATGTTATATTGCCCTTACCCCTTAAAGCGACCTTTACTTATGCCGTAAATGAAGAAATGGAGGCAAAAGTGAAGAGAGGTTGCCGTGTGCTGGTTCCATTGGGGAAAAAGAAGCATTATACAGGCATTGTGGATAGAGTGCATCACGATACTCCCGATGGCTATGAGGTGAAATTTGCCTTTGCTTTGTTGGAGGAACAGCCAGCTGTTCTGCCCCAACAGCTCAAGTTATGGGAATGGATAGCCGACTATTACATGTGTGCTGTGGGCGATGTATATAACGCTGCTGTACCTGCCAAACTGAAGCTGAAAGCTGAGCCCAAGGTCAAAAGGAAAGTCAGACGTTCAGTCTTGAGCAATGTAGATGATGATTGTCTCGTGACGGGATTGAAGCCTCTGAACGATAATCAGCAACGTGCTTTTGACGAAATCAAGACGTGTTTCGAAAACCAACCAGTCTGTTTGCTGTATGGTGTCACCTCCTCTGGGAAGACAGAAATTTATACCCATCTCATTGAAGAAACCATCCGTCAAGGAAAGCAGGTGTTGTATCTTTTGCCTGAGATAGCCTTAACCACTCAGATAACAGAGCGTCTCAAGCGAGTGTTTGGTTCATGCATAGGCATCTATCACAGCAAGTTTTCCGATGCCGAGAGGGTAGAGATTTGGAATAAGCAGCTATCTGACGACCCATACCTTATTATATTAGGTGTCCGCTCATCGGTTTTCCTGCCTTATCAGCATTTGGGACTCGTAATTGTGGATGAGGAGCATGAGAGCTCCTACAAGCAGCAAGAACCAGCCCCTCGCTATCATGCCCGCAATACAGCCTTGATGTTGGCATCGTTGTTTGGAGCCAAAACCTTGCTTGGCACTGCAACTCCCTCAGTAGAAAGTTGGTATAATGCCACAGAGGGAGGAAAATATGGATTGGTGGTTTTGAAAGAACGATATCAGGAAATACAATTGCCAGAGATTCTGCCTGTTGACATCAAGGAACTGCATCGAAAGAAAATGATGCATGGTCATTTCTCACCTTTGTTGGTGGAAAAGATGGGTGAAGCTCTGGCTCGTCATGAGCAAATCATTCTTTTCCAAAACCGTCGAGGGTTCGCCCCTATGATAGAGTGTCACGATTGTGGGTGGGTGCCCAAATGTGTGCATTGCGACGTGAGTTTGACTTATCATAAATACACGGAACAACTGGTGTGCCACTATTGTGGTTATACAGTTCCTGTGCCTCAGATATGCCCCGATTGTGGCAGTCAGAACCTACACGACAGGGGTTTTGGAACCGAGAAAGTGGAGGATGAGATCAAGGCGATTTTTCCAACAGCAAGGGTGGTGAGAATGGATCTTGACACCACACGCAGCAAGACAGCCTATGAAAAGATGATTAGAGATTTCGAGAAGCGGAAGACCGATATTCTGATTGGCACCCAGATGGTTTCTAAGGGGCTTGATTTCGATCATGTACACTTGGTGGGCATCCTCAATGCCGACACTATGTTGAACTACCCCGACTTTCGAGCTTATGAGCGTGCCTATCAGCTGATGGCGCAGGTGGCTGGCAGGGCAGGACGCAAGGGGGAACGTGGCTTGGTGGTGCTACAAACAGGACATGTGGATTATCCCATTGTGAAGCATGTCATCGATAACGATTTCGAATCGATGGCGCGAGCTCAATTGTCTGAGCGAAAAGTGTGTCATTTCCCTCCATTCTATCGCCTCGTCTATATCTACATCAAGCATCGTGACCGTTTGGTTGCTGACAATATGACGGCTCAATTTACCGCTCAACTCCTCAAGGTGTTTGGCCCTGATCGTGTGAATGGCCCCATGCAACCTGTTGTGGCAAGGATGCATTCCCTGCATATAGGCATGATAATGCTTAAGATTGAGAGTAATGCCTCAATGGCACAAGCTCGCAAACTGCTTTTGCAGGTACAGCAGCAAATGAACAGCAATCCCCAATTCAAATCCCTGCAAGTGTATTATGACGTAGATCCAGTGTGATTTTCGTGGTTATACTTGCTACTTCCACCTTTTTTGCTTAATATTGCAGTCGGAACAAAAAGTAAGAGATATGATTAATCATAATACAGATCATCTGAAGACAAATAAGCAGTTTATGCTGGGTAACGGACTTCTGGCGTTTGCTGTGTTTATCATTGTGGCTTTGTTTTTCTACCTGAGTTTTCGTGAGCAGAGCAAGAAACAGGAACATAGGTACCAGGAGTCGTATGCCATTTCACTGGTGAAAGGGTTTGTTGGCAAGGATGTTCAGGTGTTGGTGAACGACAGTGTGTTGTTTAATGCAGCTGTTGATCAAGAGCCGCTTACCTTTAGCATCACCCGCTTTGCTGAAAATAGTTCAGTGATTATTGTAGATAATGCTACTGATCAGATGGCGGTTTTTGAACTGAGTGAGCAGGGAGGCGTGTATAGTTTTGAGAATCAAGGGGGAGAAGTGTCATTGAGGGAATAGAAGTGCGGGTAATAGGACTCGAACCTACACGGATTTCTCCACCAGATCCTAAGTCTGGCGCGGCTGCCAATTACGCCATACCCGCAGCACGATTCTTTATTGTGGGACAAAATTAGTGTTTCTTGTGGGGATTTGCAAATTTATTGTGGTTTTTTATTCAAATAAGCCCTGGCAGCTTCGATAATGGTATCGAAACCTTGAGCTTGGTCGTTGGCATCAAGACCTACTGCAATGTCGGGTTCGATGCCAAATTCTATCTGTTGCATGTTGGCATCATAAGTGGGACAGGCACTGAAACGAACACCCCATCCATTAGGCAACTCGGAACTGAAAGGCATGCCTGAGCCTCCACCCGTCTGGTCGCCCATGAGGGTTACCTGCGGCATGTATCGCATGGAATTTACAAAATCATTTGTTGCGCTATAGCTATGGCGATTGGTGAGTACTACTACAGGCTTCTGCCAGCGAATGCCATCGGATGGATCGATATACATGGCTTCGGGTTTGGAAAAGTCGCTATGCCCCTTACCCGTTTTATGGCACATATAACCCACCAGAACTTTCTCATTGGTGAAACGTCCTGCCAGTCTGCTGGCATTGGTGAGATCACCACCCCCGTTGCATCGCACATCGATGATGAGCCCATTGCAAATATCGAGGTAACGGAACATCTCATTGAGTGCATTGTTGCCTGCAGCAGCAGAAAAACTGGTGTAGGAAACATAGCCTATGTTATCATCGAAAATGGTGTAACGCAAACCTCCACTCACTCGATAGTCATGTCCTAAGTATTTCTCTACCAGTTCTTCGCTATAGTTGCGGGGATAGTCTTCAAACCAGTTCCAATAGCGTGCAGTATTGTGGTAGGCATAAAGGTTGACATGTCCGTCCTTCAACTCTGCCAGCATGTTACTGAGTATCTGAAACAGCTTGTCGTTGTTGAGGTTTTCGTGTACAAAAGGCTGGTATCGTTTGCGTATCTCATACCAGTCTATCTGCTTGTAGTCGAGAAAGCAATAATGCTCGTCTATGATAGTCCAAAGGGCTTCGAAATTGCCCATAGGCGTGTTGGCATGGTTATCCTCTCTAACACAACCAATTAGCATCATGGTCACCATCAGTATCAACAAGCAGGATAGTCTTCTCATAGGATTTGAAAGCGTTTAACTACGCCAATCATGAAAATGTGGCTGTAGATGTGTGACTTAATTTGATTGATATGAGCCTGCTGGGCATCCCAGACGTAGGTGAGGCGCAGGGTGAACTTGCCCACAGGATAGTCGGCCGATAGCATCTGACGAAGCGATGGAGAGCTGAAAGGTGTGGTGAACTTCACAGTGCCTCCCCGTTCGCCAATGGAGAAAATCTCATAGTATGATTGTCCATAGTGAGGCATGAACATCAGACCCATGAGAGGCAAACTAGCCTGATAGCGTATCAGCAAGGGACGATGGTTTAGTTGCAGATTCCACAATGCCATGACAGAGGCATCGATGGAGGCGTGTGCCCTGAGTGAAACAGGATTGTTCCCATTACGCATATTATAGGTGAAACCTCCGTTGAGGTCAGCGGCACCACCAAGAAGCAGGTCAAAGCTTTGGCTCAATGGCTGGCAGTAATACCATCCATAGTTCCAGTTGGCAAGGGCAGTGGCGGTTTTGTTGTTTTCTGCTCTATTGTCGGTATAACCGAAGTTACCTTGGAAGTAGGTTTGTTGCCAAATCTTGCCCCCCATAAGTTTGGTTTGATGTAGGGTTTCACGCGAGAACCTAGCCTCCCATCCTCGGTAGGTCTCAGGAGAGAGGTAAGTGTCCTGCAAGGAAGTGAATCCCAGTCCAAAAGATGTGGCACGGGTGTAAATGCTGACAATTTTACCAGCTGGCATTTGCCCTTGGCCTTCTTGTGCTTTTGCTGCCAAACCTGTTAACAGAAAAACAACCGATAATATGAAATGTTTAATCGTCAATCGTTAATGGTCAATCAAAAAGTTTCATCTGTCCCGTCAGCTCGTCAAGAATGTCTGTATTACTCTTGCCCGCATCTGGATCAACCACTTCTGGTTGTTCGATGATTGTTTGTTCAACAGGTTTTTCTGGGAATCGAGTCGGTTCCAGCTCCTTAACCTTCTTGATGGCAAAGGTGGTGAGGCGTTTGCCTTTTGCCTTATAGCCCTTGATGGCAATGAATTCATCGGCATCTATCTCAATCTTTCCTCTGAATGCATCGCCGCCGCCAAAGGTCACCTCAAAGCGTGCATAATATTGGTCTGTAAGCAGAATCAGCTTGTTGCCTGGGTTATCACCCAAGTAATTCTGCTTACGGGTTGTTGCCTCGAAGTTGAAACGTTTCACGTAAGGATAGCCTTTCTGTGATTCGTCGTAAAGAACTGCCGTCCACACCTTATGTGGATCGAACTTCTCCATGATGAGGATGTTATCATCATAATGGTTGTTCGTGTCGAAATCGGTGGTGTAGAAATCACCATTGTCGAGCACCACCAAGATCAGCTCATCATTCTGGAATTCGCCCAAGCTACGGCCATGACCATCGTAGTTCAAGCGTTTCACATCATCATCGAACCAGACCTCGCGACCTCCTAAGGTGGAAACACCATGCGCTTTGAGTGTAATGCGGTGGATGGCAAACTTGGTGAGGATATTGCCCATAGCTTGACGACCCTTTATGAGTACCTGACTGAAATCCAAGTCGATGGTGAGATTTTTCACATGTTGGTTTGGTTTCAGCGTTGCCTTGACAATTTCTGCTTCACCATTCGGGTTTGCCGTGAAATACAGCATGCGAGAACCTTCCTTACCTTGTGTTACGGTATATTCTCGGTCGTGTACTACGGATGTTACTGCAAAACGCTTGAAATAGTTCCATCCATCCTTGCCGTCACGATACACCACATTATAGATGGTACGCTTATCGTTCTTGTTGAAAATGTTGATATAGTATATATCCTTGCCAATGAACTTCTTGTCTGCCACCGAAGTAACAACATAGCGGCCATCACGGAAGAACACAATGACATCATCGAGGTTCGAGCAGTTGCACACCAACTCATCTTTCTTCATTTGCGCACCAAAGCCGATGAAGCCCTCTTCTCGATTTACATACAATTTCTCTGTGGCCTCAATCACTCGGGCTGAGTCGATGACATCGAAGTTGCGAACCTCAGTACGACGAGGATATTGTTTGCCATATTTCTTTTTCAGCTTGCGGAACCAGTCGGCTGTATATTCAATGAGGTTAGCCAACAATTTATTGATTTCCTCTATGTCGGCTTTCATCTGCAAGATGGCATCCTCAGCCTTGTCTGAATTGAACTTCAGGATGCGTCCCATCTTGATTTCCAAGAGTTTCAGGATATCTTCCTTGGTAACCTCACGCACCATATAGGGATAATAAGGGGTGAGTCGCTCGTCGATGTGCTCGCAGGCAGCATCAACGCTTTTAGCCTCCTCGAACTCGCGGTCTTTGTAAATACGTTCTTCGATGAAGATCTTTTCCAAAGAAGCGAAATGCAGTTGTTCCAGGATTTCGCCCTTTCGAATTTCCAACTCCCTGCGTAGCAGTTCCTTGGTGTTATCTACAGATCGACGGAGCACATCGCTTACAGTGAGGAATTGCGGTTTCTTGTCGTCGATGACACAACAGTTGGGTGAGATGTTTATTTCACAATCTGTAAAGGCATAGAGTGCATCGATGGTCTTATCTGACGACACACCACTCTGCAGATGAACCAGGATTTCTACATTGGCAGAGGTGAGGTCTTCCACTTGTTTAACCTTGATTTTCCCCTTCTCGTTGGCTTTCACGATAGAGTCGCACACATTCGCCACCGTTCTGCCGTATGGAAGTTCGCGGATAGCCAGTGTGTGGTTGTCAATCTTTTCTATCTTAGCACGCACACGCACACTTCCACCTCGCTCGCCATCGTTGTATTTCGACACTTCGATGGCACCACCCGTCTGGAAGTCGGGATAGAGTTTGAAATCCTCACCATGCAGGTAACTTATGGCGGCATCGCATATTTCATTGAAGTTGTGTGGCAGGATTTTGGACGACAGACCTACGGCAATGCCTTCAACACCTTGTGCCAGCAACAAAGGGAATTTCACAGGTAGGTTCACAGGTTCTTCATTGCGACCATCGTATGAGAACTGCCACTCGGTGGTTTTGGGATTGAACACCACCTCTTTGGCAAAGCTGGTGAGGCGTGCCTCGATATATCGGGGTGCTGCTGCACCATCGCCAGTGAGGATGTTTCCCCAGTTACCTTGGGTGTCAATCAGCATCTCTTTTTGTCCTAACTGCACCAGAGCGTCGCCAATAGAGGCATCGCCATGGGGATGAAATTTCATGGTTTCACCCACAATGCCTGCCACCTTGTTATAGCGTCCGTCTTCCATCCGCCACATGGTGTGGAGAATGCGTCGCTGCACAGGTTTGAGCCCGTCGATGATATGTGGAACGGCTCTTTCCAGGATTACGTAGGAAGCATAATCCAGAAACCAGTTCTCGTACATACCACTCAACTGATGCTTGGCATTGGCATCATGCGTGTCGGTAGGTTTATAGTCAGAATGACCAGTTGCTTCGCCCTCAGCGAAGTCATCTATGGGCTTATCAGTGTCTTTACTCATAAAATACTCCTAAATTTCTGCAAATATACAGAATTTTATAGAATTATTTGAACAGAAAGCAGTATCTTTGTGCCAATTTTATGAATTATGTGTAAAAAATTTGAAAGATATGGCACAAGAAGATGTTTTCAAAAAGATTGTTGCGCACTGCAAAGAGTATGGTTTTGTATTTCCCAGCAGTGATATTTATGACGGTTTGGCTGCTGTGTATGACTATGGCCAGAACGGTGTGGAGCTGAAAAACAACATTAAGCAATACTGGTGGCAGAGCATGGTGCTGCTGCATGACAATATCGTGGGTATCGACTCTGCTATCTTCATGCACCCCACTATTTGGAAGGCCAGCGGTCACGTTGATGCGTTTAACGATCCATTGATTGATAACCGTGATTCCAAGAAGCGTTATCGCGCTGACGTGCTGATTGAGGATGAGATTGCAAAGTACGATGATAAAATAAATAAGGAGGTGGCAAAGGCTGCCAAGCGTTTCAAGGAGAATTTCGATGAGGCGAAATATCGTGCTACCAGTCCACGTGTACTGGAGTTGCAGGAGAAGCGTGATGCATTGCATGCTCGCTATAGTGCAGCCATGAACGCCATGGATCTGAATGAGTTGCGTCAGATTATTCTCGACGAGGAAATAGTTTGCCCTATTAGTGGTACGAAGAATTGGACTGAGGTTCGTCAGTTCAATCTGATGTTTTCAACGGAGATGGGTTCAACTGCCGATGGTGCCATGAAGGTGTATCTGCGCCCTGAAACGGCTCAAGGTATTTTTGTGAACTACTTAAATGTACAAAAGACTGGCCGTATGAAAGTTCCTTTCGGCATTGCTCAGATAGGTAAGGCTTTCCGCAATGAGATTGTAGCTCGTCAGTTTATCTTCCGCATGAGGGAGTTCGAACAGATGGAGATGCAGTTCTTTGTACGTCCTGGCACAGAAATGGAGTGGTTCAGCAAATGGAAGGAGACCCGCATGAAATGGCATCAGGCTTTAGGCTTTGGCGCTGACCACTATCGTTTCCACGATCACGAGAAGCTGGCTCACTATGCCAATGCAGCTACCGATGTTGAGTTCCTGATGCCGTTTGGCTTTAAGGAGGTGGAGGGTATTCATAGCCGCACCAACTTTGACTTGAGTCAGCACGAGAAGTATTCTGGCAAGAGCATCAAGTATTTCGACCCAGAGACAAACGAGAGCTATACGCCGTTTGTGATTGAAACAAGTATTGGTGTTGACCGTATGTTCCTGAGTGTGATGAGTGCTGCTTATACTGAAGAACAGCTGGAGAATGGTGAAACTCGCGTGGTGCTGAAGTTGCCTGCAGCCTTGGCTCCTGTTAAGTTGGCCGTGTTGCCATTGGTGAAGAAAGATGGTCTGCCCGAAAAGGCCCGTGAGATTGTGAACGACCTGAAGTTCCACTTCAATACCATCTACGATGAAAAGGATAGCATCGGTAAGCGCTATCGTCGTCAGGATGCTATAGGTACACCTTATTGTGTAACTGTTGACCACGACACATTGAATGACAATTGCGTAACATTGCGTAATCGTGATACCATGTTGCAGGAACGTGTGCCTATCAGCGATTTGAACAACATCATTGCCGATCGCGTGAGCATTACGAGCTTGTTGAAGAAACTTCAGTAAATTGACAATTGACCATTGACAATTGACGATTATGGATTTGAGACGATTCAATATGAGACTGTTGTTGTTGCTGGTAGTGGCGGCAACAGCAGTTGCTTGCTCGGAAGTGAAGGAAGTGGGTGAGTACGACAATTGGAAGGAACGCAATATCGCCTTTGCCGACTCGCTGAGCGACCTCACTGCTGGTAGAGTGGTGTTTACGGCTGCTGAAGCTGACGCCATGCAGATTGGCACGTTGTATGCCATTGAGACTTCTGCCAGCACCAGCAAGCAGAACCAATATGTCTATGTGAAAAAGTTGACGGCCAATCAGGTAGGTGTACGTCCGTATTATACCGATAAAGTAAAGGCCTTCTATTATGGCACTTACATCAACGGCGAACGCTTTGACGGCAACTTCAAGGGATATAGCAGTCTCGACAAGGGTACGTTGGATGGCAATGCAAATATGCCCGACCAGTTTAATGCTTCCACAGAGTTTGGCATTGCCAATGGCCTGATAGCCGCTTGGGTGATGGCCTTGCAGTATATGCGTCAGGGCGAGCGATGGATGGTGTATGCACCTTATCAGAGTGCTTATGGCAAAGATGGGAGTAACTCCATAATGGGCTACTCGTTACTCACTTTCGACTTGATCTTGGATGAGGTTGTTAGAGAAGAAGAATAAATGAAATGCCCTAAGGATGGGCTTTCAAGGTGAAGGGGATATGGCCTTCAACAATAAAACAACTTGTTTTACTATCGTTAAGATACCTCCTATGATGAAAGGAGATGGCTTCTACGAAGGTAAAACAAGTTGTTTTACTATGAGTGTAGAGTTGTAAAATATTATACAATCAACTTTGATTGGGTGATGAAGTTGATGATGTTCTCAATCTCTGGGCCACTCTCAATCTCATTCTTGATGCGGATGGCAGCATCTTGTGGACTGATGTTAGCATGATAGAGGATGAGGTAAGCATTCATCACATGACGCAAAGTCTTGTCATCCATTGGCTTGAAGTTGTTTTTCTGCAAGATGACAGAATTCACTCCATGATATGCGGCAGGGTTACCCTTCACCATGATATAAGGAGGCACATCCTTGCGCAGGCGGGTACCTGAAAGGATGAGTGTCCATTCGCCAATATGTACATCTTCGTAAATGATGACAGCATTGCTCAAAACATTATAGCTCTCAAGCACGCTGTTGCCACCGATGATGGTTTTCAAACCTACCATCACATAATCTTTCAAAACGGCACCGTGGCAGATGTGCACACCATCCATCAAGTGGCAGTGGTTGCCAATGCGGGTAGCATGACCAGCATGTGTGGCGCGTGCAATCACCACATTCTCACGGATATCATTGTCATCACCGATAATCAGCTCAGACTTGTCACCTGTATATTTCAGATCCTGAGGATCTGAAGCTAATACGGCACCTTGGTGCACCTTATTGCGGTTGCCCATGCGAGTACCGTTCAGAATCGTTGCATGTGCGTAGATGTAGCAATCGTCACCAATCACTACATCATCGGCAATGTATGCGAAAGGCTCAACGGTTACGTTCTTGCCCAACTTCGCGCCTTTTCCAATATATGCTAATTCACTAATCATGGTAAATAATTTATATTGCCCCCTAAATACTCCCCCGAGAAAGGGGAGTTAGGGGGTAGGTTAATTTCTTAATTCTTGCCTCCACCTAAAGCCGTATAAAGACTGATGACAGCTTGCATACGGTCGTAGGTGTCTGTTACCTCAGAGAGCTGAGCAGTCAAGTAAGTCTGCTGGGCTGTAAGCACTTCCAAATAAGAGGCTGTGCCCAACTCGAACAGGTCAGCCGTGTATTCTGATGCCTTTCTTGCTGATTCCACCTGCTCCTTGCGAGACACTGATTTCTCAGTGTTCATCTGGTACTTATAAAGGGCGTTGCTCACCTCGTTACCAGCTTTCAACAAGGTGGTCTGGAAGGTCAGCTTGGCTTTCTCTTCATTGGCCTTTGCTGCCTTGAGACCTGCAATCAACTTGCCTCTTGCAAACAATGGCTGGGTAATGCCTGCCATCAGGGTGGTCATGAACTTACCAGGATTGACTACCTGACCTAAGTTGTTGGTCCAAGCTTCCTGACCAGAGATGGTGAGCTGAGGGTAGAAAGCGGCACGAGCACTGTTGGTGTCATAGTAGCAAGCTGCCAACGACATCTCAGCTGCCTTGACATCAGGACGATTGGAAAGCAGCTGCACAGGTACACCCGTTTCAAAGCTTGCGGGCAACTGCTGATCGTCTAATGTGGTACGTGGAATCTCCTGACCTGGCACATTCAGTATCAGGCACAGGGAGTTTTCTGTTTCACGGATGGTCTGCTTGATGGCAGGGAGTGATGCCAATACCTGAGCATAGCCTGCTCGGGCTTGCTCGAGGGCCGCACCGTTAGTCAAGCCTGCTTCTTGAAAAGCCTCAATGGTTTCAACGGTACGTTTCAAAAGGCCTGCCGTTTCCGTACTGATTTCCAACTGACGGTCAAGCATCAGCAGGGTGTAATACAAGTTGGCCACAGCTGCTATGATGTTGGCTTTCACCGCCTGTTCGTAGTACTGAGCCTGCTCGTATGTTACCTTCGCCTTGCGGTTGGGGTTCAGCAACTGACCGAAAAGGTCAACTTGCCAAGAAGCAGCCACAGGCACAGAGTAAGTCCACACATCGGTACTCATGGCATGGTTGTAAGTTCCCTGAGGGTTGAGAGCCAAGCTGGGCAGGTAAGCCAGTCGAGCCGACATCAAGGCAGCCTGAGCCTGCTCAATCGTGAGCTGAGCACTGCGAATATCGGCATTGTTCTCTAACGCCTGATCAATTAGAGCCTGTAGCTGAGTGTCGGTAAACACCTCACGCCAAGGCACATCTCCGAAGGTAGGACCTGCAACAGCGTTCAGGGTATCGGTAGCCGAGATAGGATCACGATACAAACCATCGGTCACTAAGTCGTCGGGTCTTTCGTAAGACTTGTAGATGCGGCAGCTGCTCATCAGAACTACCGCTCCTACCATACATATAATGATACTCTTTTTCATAGATAATCCTTATTTAGTATATTGTGCAATCTCAGGAGTAGCGTCAGAATTGTCGATATCCGACCATTCAATTGGCTTCACCTTCTCCTGCAAGTGCTGGAATACCACAAATAGCATTGGTACGAAGAAAATCTGCAGAATCATACCAATTAACATACCGCCAACAGCTGCGGCACCCAAGGTGCGGTTACCATGAGCACCTACACCGAAGGCGAACATCAGAGGCAACAGACCCACAATCATGGCGAGTGAGGTCATCAGGATAGGACGCAAACGGGCTGCGGCACCCAGCACAGCTGCCTTAGTCAAGCTCATGCCTTGCTTACGACGGTCGAGGGCGAACTCCACAATCAGGATGGCGTTCTTTGCCAACAGACCCATCAGCATGATCAATGCAATCTGCATGTAGATATCGTTCGACATAGAGCCCATGATCATCTGCAAGATAGAGAATGAACCGATGGCACTCATAATGTTCACGAAGATGAAGCTACCCATTAAACCGAATGGTACTGAGAGCAATACAGCCAATGGCAGGATGTAGCTCTCGTACTGAGCACTCAGCAACAGATACACAAACACGAAGCAGAGCAGGAAGATGATGGCGGTGGTACTGCCACTGGTCTCAGCCTCCTCACGTGCCAAACCACCCAACTCGTAGCCAAAGCCAGGAGGCAATGTCTCTGCCACTTCGGCAATGGCGTTCAAAGCCTGACCAGAGGTGTAACCTGCAGCAGGTGAAACCATCACAGTCATAGCTGTGTACATGTTGAAACGGTTGATCACATCAGGACCATATACCTTCTTCAAGGTGAAGAACTGGCTGATAGGAGCCATCTCGCCAGCATTGTTCTTGACCTTGATGTTCTTCAGTGACTCCATGTCCTTGGTTGCCTCTGGGTCTGCCTGCACCATTACACGGTACATACGTCCGAAACGGTTGAAGTTTGAGGCGTACAAACCACCATAGTAACCCTGCATGGCAGTCAGGATGGTGGCAGGACTAATGCCTGCACGCTTACAAGCAGCTGCATCGATATCCATCTCATACTGAGGGAAGTCTGGGCTGAAAGACGTACGAGCCGAGTTGATTTCAGGACGAGCCTCCAAAGCGGCATCGTAGTCATTCACCACCTGGAAGAAATTATCCAGTGTACCACCCGTCTTATCCTGCATGTACAGCTGAATGTCGCTCGACATAGAGTAACCCTGAATCATAGGTGGCTGGAAGAACAGCACCTGTGCCTCTGGGATAATCTTTTGCGCGCGCATATATAGAGTAATGAATACAATCTGCGAATTCTCCATCAAACCACGCTCTTCGAAGTCCTTCAGCTTGATGATGAATGAACCGTATGAAGGTCCGCTACCACCCGTGAAGCTGAAACCAGAGATCATGGTGCGGCTCTGCACGGCTGGTTCTGCAGCGATGAGGCTATCCACACGAAGCATGATTTCGATAGAACGCTCTTGTGAGGTACCTGCTGGCAGGGTAACTGTACCCATCAGTGTACCAGTATCTTCGTTTGGCACCATACCTGATGGGGTGGTTTGCATCAGCAGAATCAAGGCGATGATGGAAGCTGCCACAATACCCCATGAGAGTTTTCTGTGCTCAATGAAGTAGGCCACATGCTTCTTGTATTTCTCTAAAGTCTTGTCATACCAGCGGTTAAAACCTTGGTGGAACTTCTCCACACGACTGGGCTCTTTCTCTTCTTCACCTTCTTTTGCCTTGTGAGGCTTCAGGAAGATGGCGCAAAGAGCAGGACTCAACGTCAAAGCGTTGATAGCCGAGAAGCCGATGGCGATGGCCATGGTCAAACCAAACTGCTGGTAGAAAGCACCTGCCGTACCACTCATGAAGCTCACAGGAATGAACACCGACATCATGACCAAGGTGATGGAAACGATGGCACTTGCCAACTCGCGCATGGCATCTATACTTGCCTGCTTGGCAGAAGTATAGCCTTGGTCGAGCTTGGCATGCACACCCTCCACCACCACAATCGCATCATCGACCACGATTGCGATGGCCAATACCAACGCCGATAGGGTCAGCAGGTTCAAGCTGAAGCCAATGACATACAAGAGGAAGAAGGTACCAATCAGGGCCACTGGAATGGCGATGGCAGGAATCAGCGTTGAGCGGAAGTCCTGTAGGAAGATATACACCACAATGAACACCAGAATGAACGCCTCGATCAAGGTCTTGATTACCTCGTAGATAGAAGCGAACAAGAACTCGTTCACACTCTGTGCAACGTTGATCTTCAAACCAGCAGGAAGACGGCCTTCATAGCCAGCCAATGTTTTTTCGATAGCCTGCACGGCCTCTGTTGCGTTAGAGCCAGGCAACTGCATGGCAATGGCAGTCACAGCCTTGTGACCATTCACACGGTTGAAGAAAGAGTAGGTTGTTCGACCCATCTCCACCTTTGCCACATCCTTGATCTTCAGCAAACTACCATCATCCAATGATTTCAACACAATTTCCTCAAACTCCTCTGGAGTCTGCAAACGGCCTTTGTAGCGGATGGTATATTGGTATGTCTGGTTGCCTTGCACACCAAACTGACCAGGAGCAGCTTCCACGTTCTGTTCAGCCAAGGCATTGGAAATGTCGGTAGGCATCAAACCATATTGAGCCATGATTTCAGGCTTCAGCCAAATACGCATCGCATATTCCACACCCATCACCTGGGTATCACCCACACCCTTGATACGTTGAATCTCAGGCAGCAAGTTGATAGAAGCATAGTTCTCAATGAACTCTGTGGTATGAGTGTCGCTCTCATCGTAGAGAGAGAAGATCAGCAGCATGGAAGTCTGACGCTTCATGGTCATGATACCCACACGCGTAACCTCGGCAGGCATCAAACCCTGAGCCATCGACACACGGTTTTGCACGTGGATGGCAGCCATATCGGGGTCGGTACCCTGTTTGAAGGTAATCGTAATCTGTGCCGTACCGCTATTGGAAGCGGATGAGCTCATGTACATCATGTTCTCCACACCATTGATCTGGTTTTCCAGGGGAGCCACCACCGCATTCAACACCGTCTGGGCATTGGCACCAGGGTAGTTGGTGTAAACCATGATGGTAGGCGGTGCGATGTTAGGATACTGGGTGATTGGCAATTGGCTCAAACCAATGAAACCCAATATCACAATCAGGATGGAGATTACCGTACTGAGTACCGGCCTATTTATAAATCTATCTAAATTCATTTGTTTAATTAAGAATTTAAGAATTGGGAATTAAGAATTCTATTGCCATTCTGTCATTCTTCATTCTTCATTATTCATTCTTCATTTATTTTACTGCATTGCACTCTGCAAGTTGCCTTCTTTCTGATCCTTCAGGTTCTGCTGATAGATTTCTTCTTTCTCAGCAGAGGTGATAGGCTGAATCATGGCGCCGTCGCGCAGGGTCTGGATGCCTTCGATGGCAATCTTGTCACCAGCCTTCAAACCAGCCAATACCACAAAGTTCTTGCCATCAGCCACTGGGTGACAAGTGATTTCAGTAGTCTTCACGGTGTTGTCGGACTGCAACAGATAAACGAAACGCTTGTCCTGCACCTCGAAAGTAGCACTCTGAGGCACTAGGATGATGTTCTCCAAGTCATTAGGGAATACCACATTCACGGTAGAACCTCTACGGAGCACCTTCTTTGGATTGGGGAACAGGGCTCGCAGGTTCACCGAACCGGTAGTCATATCGATATCACCACTGATTGTCTCCACGTGGCCAGTCTCGCTATACATGGAACCATCAATCAGTTGCAGACGTACTGCAGGGAAGTTCTTCAGAATGTCGTCTGCACCATTGCTCTCGGTCATCTCTAACAGTTCACGTTCTGTCATGCTGAAATAAGCATACATGTTGCTCAGGTCGCTTACGGTAGTCAGGGGCTGAGCCGATGATGGGTTTACCAAGCTACCCAGACGATAAGGAATCTGACCCACTACGCCATCGGTAGGACTGGTAACTGTGGTGTACTGCAAGTTCTTCTGCGCATTAGCCAATGCTGCTTCAGCCTGAGCCAGACCAGCCTTTGCACTGGCCAGTTGGTTTTCCTGCATCTGCAGGTCGTAGTCACTGGTAATGTTCTTCTCGTTCAGTCGTCTGCGGTTATCCACTGTCAGTTGTTGTGTTGCAACAGTAGCCTTGGCACTCTCAACGGCAGCTTTTGCCTGATTAACAGCGGCAATGTACTGTGTTTGGTCAATGGTGAACAACACTTGTCCGCGTCTAACCACCGAACCTTCATCCACATGCAGGTGGGTGATGAAACCACTGACCATGGGGCGAATGTCAACATCCTGTTTACCCTTGATGGTTGCAGGATAAGAGTTAGTCAGGTGAGAGGTTGTAGTACTCATCGTTGCCACAGTAATCTTTGGTGCATTGCCACCACCCTGTGAACTGCCTCCACCTCCACAGCTGCTCAGCAAAGCCATACAGCTGGCAGCTACTAAAATCAATCTACTCTTCATACAATTTTACTATTATAATTACTATTTTTATACTGCTCAGGGAAACTTTCCAAAAGTTTCAGAGTTTTGCAAGATGCAAAGATACTGTTTTTCTTGCATGTGGCAATGCCTTTATTCTTATTTTTGTAATATTTTCACTTTTTAAGTATGATTTTTGGCAGAGAACCTTTAATTTTGCACCATGTTTTATTTTAACAGTAAATATGGTGTTCGTTTATTGAAGCGTGGTGCACTGCCTCTGGTGGTTGTTGCTGCGTTTCTCTATTCATGCGCCAGTGTGGGTACATTGGGTGGTGGCGATTACGATGAAACACCTCCTAAGTTCTTGAAAGGCAACCCTGCTCCAGGCGAGCTGAATGCTTCCCGTAAGCGTGTTACCATCGAGTTTGATGAATACCTGAAGTTGGACAAGCCTCAGGATAAAATTGTGATTTCCCCTCCTCAGGTGAAACAGGCCAATGTGCGAGCCGTAGGCAAGAAGGTGCAAATCGACTTGCAGGACACTCTCATTCCCAATACTACCTATACCATCGACTTTGGCGATGCTATTCAGGATAATAATGAGGGCAATCCTTTGGAGAACTTTGTCTATACTTTCTCTACAGGTGAACAGCTTGATTCCATGGAAGTTTCTGGCACTGTGCTGAATGCCCGCAACCTGGAACCCATCAAGGGTATGATGGTGGGTTTGCATGTCGATTTGGCCGACTCGGCTTTCAAGACTAAGCCTTTCGACCGTGTGGGACGCACCGATAGCCGAGGCAAGTTCACCATCAAGGGTGTGGCACCTGGTGAGTATCACATCTTCGCCTTGACAGAAACCGACCAGAATTATTACTACTCGCAATCCACTGAAACAGTGGCCTTTCGTGATTCTCTGGTCATCCCTTCCTTCGATTTGCGCATGCGTCAGGATACCACATGGATTGACTCTTTGGTAATCGATACCATCGTGGAGCGTCAATACACCCATTATATGCCTGATGACCTGATTCTGAAAGCTTTCGTCAACCACAAGAAAGACCAGCGTCTGGCTAAGTCGGAGCGTACCACCAAGAAGGACTTCTCCTTGTTCTTCACGGCTCCTGCCGATACTTTCCCCACCATTCGTGGCTTGAATTTCGACGAGACCGATGCTTTTGTGATTGAGAAACTTACAGAACGCATCGACACCCTGAAGTATTGGATCAAGGACTCGCTCATCTACCAGCTCGACACCTTGGAGATGGAGGTCTCCTATTTATATACCGATACCCTCAAGCAACTGGTGCCTCGCACCGATACCCTCAAGCTGGCTTCCAAGGAAAAACCGAAAAGCGAGAAGGAGTTGAAAAAGGAACAGGAAGCAAAAGAGAAAGAGGAGAAAGAACATCGTGAAAAGGGTGATACCTTGGAAGTTGCCCCCAAGATTGAGTTTCTGACGGTGGACATTTATGCGCCATCAAGCATCGATGTGTACGATTACCTCACCCTCACTTTCCCTGAGCCTGTACAGAGTCTGGATTCTGCTGCTTTCCACCTGAGGCAGAAGGTCGATACGCTTTGGAACGACATTCCTTTCGAATTGCAGCGCGACACCTTGGATGTCAAGGTTTACAACGTCTATGGCGACTGGAAACCTGGCGAGTCTTATGCATTTGAGGTGGACAGTGCCGCAGTAACTGGCATCTATGGACGTTTTATAGATAAACAGAAGAAAGAGTTCAAGGCGAAGACCTTGGACAGCTACGGACAAGTGTTCTTCAATATTGTGGGTGCGCAGGAAGGCGATTTCGTGGAGTTGCTCGATACGAAAGACGAGGTGGTGCGCACGGTGGATGTGGAGAATGGCAGGGCCGATTTCTATTACCTGAATCCAGGCAAGTATGCCGCCCGACTGGTGAGGGACACCAATCGCAATGGCATGTGGGATACAGGTAATTATGAAGAAAAGATCCAGCCAGAAGATGTGTTCTATTACAAGAACATGATTGAGTTTAAGGCCAACTTCGATGTGTTGCAGGACTGGGATTTGAACGAGCTGACCTTAGATCGTCAGAAACCAGATGACATCAAGAAGCAGAAGCCAGACAACGACAAGGACAAGAATAAGAATAGGAATAGGAACAATAACAACAACAATAGGAATACCAACAACAGAAATACAAATAGGAGATAAAAGATGAAGAAGTTTTTGGCTACTATATTGATGATGCTGGCACTGATGCCTCTGCAGATGAAGGCTCAGCAGTGTGAGGTGGAGAACCTGGCTTTCAAGGCAGGCGAGAGTGTGAGGTACGACCTGTATTTCGATTGGGGTATCATCTGGAAAAAGGTGGGTTATGCCACTTTCACCACCGATCTTACCACCTACGAGGGTCAGCCAGCCTACGATATCCGTCTCATGGCAGTAGGTAGCAAGGAAGCCGACATGCTATTCAAGTTGCGCGATTCGTTGCAGGTGTATATGACAGAACGCCTTGAACCTCTGTATTATAAGAAAGCTGCGGAGGAAGGTAGCCACTATTCTGTGGATGAGGCTTGGTATAGTCGCGAGGGTGGGGTGAGCAAGGTGCATCAGTTGCGCACTCGTCCTGGAGTGGCCGACTTTGAACCTATGGAGAGCGATACCGAAGATAGCCGTTGCATCTACGATATGCTCAGCATCATTGCCCGTGCCCGCAATTTCTCTAACGAGCATTTCATGCAAGGACATCAAACCACCCTGCCTTTGGCCACTGGCCGCAAGGTAGAGGAAGAAACGCTCATTTGCCTGGGCGACAATACCATCAAGGCCAAGGATGGCAAGAAATATGCCTGCAAGGGCTTCTCGCTCTATGCCTACGATAAGGATGGCGAGAAGAGCGAAATCCTGCGGTTCTACATCACCGACGATGCCAATCGCCTGCCCATCCGCATCGATTTCTACCTCAAGATTGGGTCAGCCAAAGCCTATCTGAAAGAGGTGAAAGGCAATGCCCACCCATTGACATCAGCCAAGAAATAGTAATGACGCTAGAAGCGTCATCCTAATCATAGCCGCGGGTTCGTACAACCTGCGGCTTACTTTATTTTTTTCACCTTATTATATATATAGGAGTAGATTTTAAGACAAAATTGAACGATATTTTGGCATTTTTTAAAAAAAAATAGCAAATAATTTGCAATTAATAAGATTTTGGGTAACTTTGCACCCAGTTTTATGCATTGAGTTTATTTAGCAAATGTGAATGTAAAGAATGAATTCTGTGTTCTTATTGCTGCAAAAATGGTGATAAATGGGAATTATCGTTACACGCGCGACAAATAGACTGTAAGCAAATATTAGTTAAAATTAAGTTAAGAGTTTTTTTATGAAAAAGAAATTCATGCTGTTCTTGGCCTGCCTGTTCATGGGAATAGGATTGGCGACCGCCCAGGTCACAAGAGTGACAGGTATTGTCACTTCTTCTGAGGACGGACTGCCAGTAACTGGTGCGTCTGTCTTAGTTAAGGGCACAAACGTGGGCACTATTACCGACATCGACGGTAATTTCACCATCAACAACGTGCCAAGTCATGCCACTACGCTGGTAATTTCATTCATTGGTATGCAGACACAGGAGGTTCCAATCAAAGAAGCCGTGCGTGTGATGCTGCGTCCTGACAGTGAGTTGCTGGACGAAGTGGTGGTAACCGCTATGGGTATCTCTAAGGAGAAGAAAGCCTTGGGTTATGCTGTGCAGGATGTGAAGTCAGACAAGCTGATGCAGGGTATGAGTACCGACTTGGCTGGTGCCATCTCTGGTAAGGTATCAGGTTTGAACATCACCGCTTCTTCTGGTATGCCTGGTGCATCATCTCACATCACCATCCGTGGTGCTCGTTCATTCGATGGCGATAACACCCCTCTGTATGTGGTAGATGGTATGCCTATCGCATCATCTGCTCCTTCTACAGGTTCTTCTGTTACAGGTGCCGACTATGCAAGCCGTTCTTTGGATATCGACCCTAACGATATCGAGAGCGTGAACATCCTGAAAGGTCAGGCTGCTTCTGCACTGTATGGTATGCGTGCTTCCAATGGTGTGATCATCATCACCACCAAGAGTGGTAAGGGATTGCAGCAGGGTAAGCCACAGATCACCTTCAACACTAACCTGACTTTCTCAAAGGTTTCTACTTATCCTGAGATGCAGAAGGAATTTGCACAGGGTTCAGGTGGCAAGTTCTCTCCAACGGCTTCTACCGCTTGGGGTCCTAAGATTGTTGACCTGCCAAAAGACCCTGGTTATGGTGGTGAAACAGAAAACCGCTATACTTCTGCTGAGGGCATGCACCCAGGACAATACTACAGTCCTAAGCATGCAGCTGCTGGTTTGAGTCCTTGGGTAACTCCAGGTTCTTACGACAATGTTCGCGATTTCTTCAAGACTGGTGCTGCTTGGACTAACAATGTAACCATCTCTCAGAACTTCGGTAAGGGTGACTACTCATTCTCTATTGGTAACACCAACCAGAAGGGTATTGTAAAGAATACTGGTATGGAGCGTTACAATGCCAAGATGAATGGTAACCTGAAGATCAACAGCTACCTGTCAACAGGTTTCTCTGGCAACTTCGTGGCTTCTAAGATCAAGAAGCAGTCTGGTGCTAACGATGGTTTGATGGCTACACTGTGGGGTGCTCCTCCTTCGTACAACATGAAGGGTATTCCAAGCCATGCAGAAGGCGATCCTTACACTCAGGTTCACTTCCGTTCTCTGACGTTCGATAACCCTTACTGGGCTGTTGAAAACAACGAATTTTCAGAGCGTTCACAGCGTTTCTTCGGTAATGCTTACCTGCGCTTCCAGTATCCTATCAAGGAGAACATGAAGGTGGATGTGAAATACCAGCTTGGTGTCGATGCTTACACCACTTCTTATAAGGATCTGTTCGGCTATGGCCATAAGAACAGCGACGGTGAGGTTAGCAACGACACTCGTACAGTGAACGAGCTGAACTCTCTGCTCACTGCAACCTTCGATTGGAACATCACCGAAGATCTGCACCTGAACTTCCTGTATGGTAATGAAATCGTGCAGAACAAGTACCATAACGAAAGCTCTTTCGGTAACCACTTCAACTTCGCTGGTTGGAACCACATGAACAACATTTCAACCTATAGCGCTGGTGAGTCAATCCGTAAGACCCGTACCATTGGTAACTTTGTGAACCTGTCACTCGACTGGAAGAACATGTTGTTCTTGAATGCAACAGGTCGTCAGGACATCGCTTCTACGATGCCTCGCAACAACCGTAGATTCTTCTACCCATCAGTATCTCTGGGCTTCATCTTCACCGAGTTAGAGCCTTTGAAGAACGACATTCTCACCTACGGTAAGATTCGTGGTTCATACGCTGAGGTAGGTCAGGCAGGTACATACTATCCTTCTTACTACAGCACTCCTGGTTACGGTGGCGGTTTCTCATCAGGTACCCCATTCCAGTACCCAACCAACGGCGTGGTTGCTTACACTCCTTCAAGCACCATCTACGACCCGAACTTGAAACCCCAGAACACAAGATCTTGGGAGGTAGGTGTTGACCTTGGCTTCCTGAATGGTCTCGTAACCTTCGAATATACTTATTCTCGTCAGAACGTGAAGGACCAGATCTTTGGTGTGCCTTTGGCAGGTTCAACTGGTTACGGTCAGTTGGTAACCAACGGTGGTAAGATTCATACCAACTCTCATGAGTTCACCCTGGGTGTGAAACCTATCCAGACCAAGAACTTCAAGTGGGATGTTTCTGTTAACTTCACCAAGGTTGACAACTATGTTGACGAACTGGCAGAAGGTGTGAACAGTATCTTCTTGGGTGGTTTCACCGAGCCTCAGGTTCGTGCCGGTATTGGCGACAAGTTCCCTGTACTCTATGGTACAAGCTTCCTGCGTAACGAGAAGGGTCAGATCGTTGTTGACGAAGATGGTCTGCCACAGGTAGGCGAGGAGAAGGTGATTGGTTCTGTAGCTCCTGACTTCCAGATGGGCTTCAACACCAGCTTCGAGATCTACAAGTTCAAGCTGAGTGCAACCATTGACTGGAAGAAGGGTGGTGAAATGTACTACGGTTCTTACACCATGATGGACTACTACGGTTCAAGCAAGCGTTCAGCCGACTTCCGCAACATGGATAAGTTCCTGTGCGAGTGGCCTGCAGTGAAGGAAGATGGTTCACCAAACGACATCTATATCTCTGGTAGCGATGCTTTCTACTATTTCAACGTGCTGAGCGATATCTCAGAGTCAT
>CACZRQ010000201.1 GCA_902783615.1 uncultured Bacteroidales bacterium
ATTGAGCTTCGCTCCAATTTCGTCACGACTCGGCATAGCTCAAGCAAGCTTGGCTCTGCTCTCGCTGCTCCGAAAAGTGACGATTGATTATGCTGAATATGATTGCCCTGAACTCCTCTCCTAAGATAGGGGAGGTGCCCGAAGGGCGGAGGAGTATGAATAAACATTTTAAGTTATGAAGAAATCGATTTATAAGATTATTGTTGCACTGATAATTGTCAATTGTCAATTGTCAATTGTCAATTTGGCTTACGCGCAAAAGGTGATTTGCCATCGTGGCTTCTGGGACACTCCCGGATCGGCACAGAACTCGATTGCCTCGTTGGTGAAAGCCGACTCAATTGGTGCCTACGGCTCTGAGTTCGATGTGTGGATGACTGCTGATGGCGAGTTGGTGGTGAATCACGACAAGGTATTTAAAGGAGTGAATATGGAAACCTCCACCTTCGAGGAGGTGAGAGCCATCCGCTTGGACAATGGCGAAAAATTGCCAACCTTGGATGAATACTTGGCCAAGGGAAAGCAGTTGAAGATTCGATTGATTCTGGAAATGAAATCACTCTCCGACTACAACCGTGAAGATGAATGTGCGGCAAAGATTGTACGCAAGCTGAAACACTACGATTTGCTGGATCGCACCGACATCATCGCCTTCAGCATCAATGCTTGCCTGGCTTTCAAGAAATTATTGCCCGACACCAAGATTTACTATTTGGATGGCGATTACTCTACGAGGAAGTTGAAAAACTTGGGAATGCATATCGATTACAACATGAATGTGCTGAAAGACCATCCAGAATGGATAGAGCAGGCGAAGAAGCAGGATGTAGAAGTAAATGTCTGGACGGTGGATGACGTTGATGCCTTGCAGTTCTTCATCGACGAAGGCGTAGATTATATAACAACCAACAACCCGTTGAAGCTTCAACAATTGCTGGAGCATTGATTTACAAATAATAATGAAAAAGGATTATAACTATGTATAAGAGAATCTTACTGAAACTGAGTGGCGAAAGCCTGATGGGTGCCAAAGGACATGGCATCGACGAGAAGCGATTGGCTGAGTATGCCGAGCAGATTAAGGAAATACATGACATGGGTGTGCAGATTGGCATCGTGATTGGTGGTGGTAACATCTTCCGTGGACTGAGTGGTGCCAGCAAGGGTTTCGACCGTGTGAAAGGCGACCAAATGGGTATGTTGGCAACAGCCATTAACTCTTTGGCACTGAGCAGTGCCCTTACGGCTATTGGCGTGAAGACACGTGTACTGACTGCCATCCGTATGGAGCCTATTGGTGAGTTCTATACCAAATGGCGTGCCATTGAGTGCATGGAAGCAGGAGAGGTTTGCGTATTTGCCTGTGGCACAGGTTCACCCTATTTCACCACTGATACAGGCTCAAGTTTGAGAGGCATCGAGATTGAAGCCGACGTGATGTTCAAGGGTACCCGTGTGGATGGTGTCTATACAGCCGACCCAGAGAAGGATCCTACAGCTACGAAGTTTGATGAGATTTCCTACGACGAAGTGTTGGCTCGTGGACTGAAAGTGATGGATCTCTCTGCCATCTGCATGTGCAAGGACAACGGTCTGCCCATCGTGGTGTTCAACATGGATGTGGTAGGTAATCTTAAGAAAGTGATTGAAGGTGAAGGCATTGGAACGTTGGTTCACCCCTAACTTAAAAAACTAAAGAACTAATAGATATGAAAGACGTAAAAACCGTAAAGGCCGAAGCTGAAGAAGCGATGATCATGGCCGTTGAATATTTGGAAGACGCATTGGCTCATATCCGTGCCGGCAAAGCTGACGTACGCTTGCTCGATGGCATCAAGGTAAATTCGTATGGCTCTATGCAGCCCATACAGAACTGTGCTACAGTGACCACCCCCGATGCCCGAAGCATCGCCATCAGACCTTGGGACAAGAACATGTTCCGTGTGATTGAAAAGGCCATCATCGACTCAAGTCTGGGTATCATGCCAGAGAATAACGGTGAGGTGATTCGCTTAGGCATCCCTCCATTGACAGAGGAACGCCGTATTCAGCTCACCAAGCAGTGTAAGGCTGAAGCTGAAAATGCCAAGATGAGCATTCGCAATGCACGTCGCGATGGCATCGACGACTTGAAGAAGTCTGTGAAAGAGGGTCTATCAGAAGATTTCCAGAAAGACGGCGAAGAAGAGCTGAAGAAGTTGCACGACAAGTTCATCAAGCAAGTGGATGAAGTGTTGGCAGCTAAGAACAAGGAAATCATGACGGTGTAAACGATTGATGATTGACTATTGACAATTGACAATTGACGATTGACAATTGAGTCAATGGTCAATTAGATTAATGAGAGGACTCGTCGTTAAAAATACAGGAAGCTGGTACCTCGTCAAGACCGACGAGGGGCCGGTTGTTGAGTGCAAGATCAAGGGCAATTTCCGACTCAAAGGCATCCGCAGTACCAATCCGGTAGCTGTGGGTGATTGGGTTCACATTATCCGTAACCCAGAGGGCACGGCAATGATTTCGGAGATAGAAGACCGCAGGAACTATATTATCCGCAAGGCATCGAACCTCTCGAAGCAGAGCCATATCATTGCCGCCAATCTGGATCAAGTCTTTCTCTTGGTAACAGTAAGTCATCCTGAAACGAACACCATCTTCATCGACCGATTCCTCGCAACTGCAGAGGCTTACCGAGTGCCCGTATGCCTGATTATCAACAAAACAGACCTATACAATGAGGATGAGACCCGCTATATGCACGCACTCATCAATCTTTATACTACTATAGGTTACGATTGCTTACCCATGTCGGTAAAGACAGGTGAAGGCACAGAAGTTGTGAAGGAAAAGCTACAAGGTAAGGTTACCCTACTTTCTGGCAATTCTGGCGTGGGAAAGTCATCACTGATTAATCTGTTGTTTCCCGATTTGGATTACAAGGCCAAGACAGCAGAGATATCGGCAGCACATTTGAAAGGTATGCACACCACCACCTTCAGCGAGATGTACGAATTGCCTGAAGGTGGTTATATCGTAGATACCCCAGGCATCAAGGGCTTTGGCACTTTCGACATGGAGGTGGAAGAGATTGGCCACTATTTCCCGGAAATCTTCCATACCTCAGCCAATTGCAGATATGGCAATTGCACCCACACCCACGAGCCTGGCTGTGCAGTCATACAAGCAGTAGAGCAACACCTTATCAGCCAGAGTCGCTATGCCTCCTACCTCAGCATGCTGGAGGACAAGAACGAGAAGAAATATCGTGAGGCATTTTAAAAGGCGAGGTTGAAACCCCGCCTTTATCATTAATGTATCGTCACCTGTGTGGCTCCAAAGCCATATTCCTGGAAGCTGGCATCTTGCCACTTGCAACGTGGGTATTTGCGTTTGAGTTCATCGAGAATCGCTTTCCGCAAAACACCTTCGCCCTTGCCATGAATAAACACGATGCGCTTACCCTGCTGGTTCTTATACTGTTCCATCACTTCAATGAACTTCTTCAGCTGATATTGCAACATATCGGCATTGCTCAGGCCATGCGTGTTGTCCAACAGTTCATTGATGTGCAAGTCCACCTCTAAAATGGCATTCCGTTGTTCTTTCTGAGGCATAGGTTTACGGACTGGCTCCCTGTCTTTCTTCTGAATCAAGGCGTTCTTCACGTCCTCAGCACTCACATACAACTGCTTGGCAGGTTGGTCATTGCGAACAATATCGTAAATCAAGGCTGGATCCTCGAAGAAGTCATTCTCTTGGAAGGTGTGCAGCTTGTAGAACTTCACCACATCGATGCGAAGCTCCACACTCACGGCTGGTTTCAAGGCAAAGGCCTTACCATCCTTGAAGGCAATGAGTTGAATAGCCACTCGTTCAAGGTCGTTGAGCTGTGATTTCTCAAACTCTTCCAAGAAAAGTTTAGTGTTCGGCTCAATCATACCCTGCGAACGAACCTGACAGGATGAATTCTCTATATTAGAATAGGTGTAGTAGAGGTAGTAGTTGCTGTCGTTTATCAAGTAGGTCTCGAAAGGTGTGGTGCTGACTTGTTTGAGGTCAACAGGAACGTAAGCCAGATAGACATTGAGAATGTCGTTGCCCTTTATCTCTGATTGACTATTGACAATTGACGATTGACTATTATTACCTGCGGATGAAAAAGGTTGACTCTTGCCACGATAGGGAGCAGCCACATCCGTCTTGGCTTGGGGTTTTTCCTCTGCTTTCTTTTGCTTCTGCTGTGGTGTTGGGATGTTATAATCATCTGTTTCTACCACTACCAACTCCTTGATCTGCATGGGGATTTCGAAGCCATCGGCATCTTCCACCAAAGCAATGTCCTTACCACGGAAACCTACCACCTTTCCACCTCCCACTTCAGAGAGGAAGCGCACTTTATCACCTATTTTCATTTTTATGGGCTATTTGGGATTTATGGGCGAGGAGGGGCTGGGCTGAAGCCCTGCCCCTCTGACCAACTACTTATTCATACTTGAATGCCATATAAGAGTGAGGCTTCACCGTCATGGCGAACTTACTCATTGGCTGACGTCTATATTTAATCAGGATATTCTCTTCTTTGGCATTGACAACTGAACCATCTTCCAAGTTGGTGAACTTCTTGAACTTGGTGTCACCCACTAGCTTGATGTCAACTGGCTCATCGTTGAAGTTCTCCACAATCAGCGTCTTGTTGTCATACATGAACAAGCTCACCTTTGCAGGACCTTCCATGTAGAAGTCCATATCCTGACTCATGATACGACGAATCTCA
>CACZRQ010000202.1 GCA_902783615.1 uncultured Bacteroidales bacterium
AACTATGCTGAGGGAGTGCAGGGAATCGATAAGATGACGGCTTCCCGATGGCTCTCATTTGCTTTCTTACTTTTCATGTGTGCCAGGTTTGCAGGCAGTTGGGTGATGAGCAAGATGGCTGCTGAACGTGTTCTGCTCTGTTGTGCCGTAGGTACGGTTGTGGCTAATGCGCTGGTATTGATGAATGTAGGCAAACTCTCCATGCTGGCGTTGCTGTTGAACTTCGTGTTCGAGGCCATCATGTTCCCCACCATTTTCTCACTTGCCTTGCGAGGCTTGGGCAAGCTTACCAAGCGGGCGTCAGCCATCTTGATGATGTCCACCATTGGAGGAGCCATAGGCACGATGCTCATGGGTGCCATTGGCGATTGGACAAGCCTGTCCTTCGCCTTTATAGTGCCCTTGATAGGTTACTTGGTAGTTATGGCTTACTCTTGGAGGGTGAACACCGTGATTTCCGGCCAGGCACCAAAGCGGAAGGGGAGGCCTACGTAGCCAATTCCGACGTTGACATACAGACTCTGACTGCCTTCCTGATACATGCCGCCCCATTCATCGTAGGCCCATGAGGCAGGCGACCACCCAAACACCATGAATTGGGCACCATGAGTATGACCAGCCAACATCAGGTCGATGTCGGTAGTGGGCACTACTTCCATGCGCCAATGCGTAGGGTCGTGACTCAGCAAGATGCGAAACATCCCTTCTGTGCCTGCCGATGCCTTGGGCAGGTCGGCCCGTTGCGGGAAAGGCGGTCTGCCTTCGTTCTCCACACCGATGAGGGCGATGCTGTCTCCTTGATGATACAAGATATCGTGTTGATTCTTCAGGAATTTCCATCCCATGCCCACAATCTGCTCTTCTAAATGATGCTGGTTCTTTTCCTCATCGCCAGGCTCTGACCAATGGAAATAGTTGCCATAGTCGTGGTTACCCAAGATGGCATACACACCATCGGGTGCTTGTAGCTGACTCAGCTCGCTGGTAAACTGCTCCAGTTCTTTAGAACGCTGATTCACAAGGTCGCCCGTAAAGAAGATGACATCGGCTTGCTGTTCGTTTACCAAACGCACCAGCTCCTTGATGATGCCTGGACGATTCTTGAAACTACCCGAATGGATGTCGGATATCTGCACAATGCGGTAGCCGTTAAAGCCCTTGGGGAGGCGAGGGGAGGTGTAGGTCAGCTGCTTCACTTGGAAATGACCAATGCCGAAAGTGCTGCCATAGAAAACGATGCCAAACATAAACAATGCCAGGATGATGCCTGCCCAAGCAAACGGTTTGACGGGTATGGGCTTGACAATCAGGTGGACGATTCGGCCAATCAAATCCACCAGCATGAAGAAGAGCTTGGGAACGCCAATGCAGAGAATGAGTATGCCTAACAGGGCGATGATGCTCTGACGTTCCGACATGGGGTTGTTGGTTCCGATGTAGCGAGAGGCGATGAAGCCACCGGCAAGCAGAATCGATGGAATCCACCAGAGCCTTTCCCAAAGCTTCGACGACCGTTTCCATATATACAGCCAAAAGATGTATGCATCGGGCACGAAGAGTAATAACACGAAAATGAAAGCAAATCTCTGCAACATAATCTTATAAGTTTGCTGCCAGAAACTTCCGCATGGTATCTACGGGCAGTCCACGGCGTTGTGAATAATCTATGAGTTGGTCTTCGCCAATCTTTCCCACACTGAAATAGCGGGCTTGCGGGTGGGCTAACATCAATCCGCTCACAGAGGCATGTGGATGCATGGCTCCGTTTTCTGTGAGCGTAATGCCAATATGGTTGAGGTCTATCAGTTGGTCGATGATGAAGTTAACCGACTGGTCGGGTAGGGATGGATAGCCCACGGCAGGACGTATGCCCTGAAACTTCTCCTGGAGCAAGTCGGGCATGCTGAGCTGTTCGTTGGGCGCATAGCCCCACAACTCTTTCCTGACCATCAAGTGCAACTTCTCTACGGCTGCTTCTACCAAACGGTCGCATAGGGTCTGTATCAGCAGTTTGCGATAGGCATCGTCGGTTTGCAGCAAAGCATCGTCGTCAATCGTCGCTGCAAATACCCCCACTTGGTCGGCCTCTCCTGTCTCTACGGGTTTCACAAAGTCGCTCAGGCAGAGGCATGGACCAGCGTTCTGCACATGTTGCTGTCGGAGCAAGGGGAACAACGTGTTGCCAATCAATAGGTTGTCGCCGTCGGCATTGGCCTCGAAAAGCTGGAAGGCACAGCTACACACCAACTTGTCCTCCAATTCCTGCATCAGTTGGCGGGCATCCTCCATCAACTTGATGGCCTCTCTGGCCTTGCCCTGTTCCTCCTTGGCAAAACTGTTCACCCATGCTGTTTGACAGGAGAAGCAGTTGTGTATCTGGGAGATAGCAGCAAACTTCGGCTTGAATCCCCAGGCATGGAAGAAGTAGAGCCAGTTTACGAAGTCTTCGACTTCGTTCAATTGACAATTGACGATTGACGATTGACGATTGACCATTACTTATTGCCAACAGAATTATGCTAATTGACACACGGCCTTGATATAACCATACGACTCAGCTATTCCCAAGAATGGATTGTCCATATCCTTCTCGTATTCCAAGCTGCACATGCCATCATATCCCACCTTTCGCATCATCCTGACGAAAGCGGGGAAGTCGATCTTACCTCGTCCCATCTCTACGCAGGTTCCCTCCTTGGTGTTGGCAGTCTCATCCTTGATGTGCATGTCGAACACGCGCGTATGGTATTTCTCCAAGTCGGCCACAGGGTCGGCACCATTGCGGAAATCGTGACCGATGTCGAGGCACATGCCTATGTTGGGATGCAAGTCCTTCACCTTGTCCCACACCACTGATGCATCCTGGTACTGATCCTGATCGGGACCATGCAGATGGATGGCATACTTGATGTCGGGATATTCCGTCATCTTTTGGTTCACGTAAGGCAGCAGTTCATACTTGGGTACGCCTAACATCACCTTGGCTCCCACTTTCTTGGCATATACGAATGCTTTGTCAACTTCCTCCTCGGTGTTCACGTAGATGGGTCCCACACCATAGCCTGTTACCCCATATTCAGCACATTTGGCATGGAAGGCCTTGATCTGCTCCTCGGTTGAGTCGAGAGGCAGGTGGAAGTCCTTGATGCAGAGGTAATGGATGTCGCACTGCTGCAAGGTTTTCAAGGCTGTGTCGATGTCGAACAAATGGAATGTCCAATCGGCACAACTCAAATGAAACTTGTTGTCCGCAGCCGTTGTCTTAACCTCTTCCACTTTTTCCGGAGTAGTGTTGCAGCCACTCATTGCCAAAGCAGCCCCACCTACCAATCCCGTCCTGATAAATGTTCTTCTTCCGATTTTCATATCATATATTATTAGTTATCAATTAAATACAAGAGCGTTTCCCTTGTTTGTTTCATCAATCTTTCCATCAGCAAATACGTGGTGGCCATTGACGAAGGTGTGTTCAATGCGCCAATTGAAAGAATGCCCCTCCAATGGACTCCAGCCACATTTGCTTTGCACTATATTGGATGTTACTGTCCAAGGCTCAGTGGGTCTAACCAACACCAAATCGGCTTGATAGCCAGGACGGATGAAACCTCGCTTCTCTATATGGTAGAGCAGGGCAGGGTTGTGGCACATCTTCTGCACCAATGTCTCGATGGAGATGATGCCCTGATCCACCAGCTCCAACATGCAGTTCAGTGAGAACTGGATGCTGGGCATGCCCGACATTGCTTTCAATGCCCCACCTTGCTTCTCACTCAGCAGATGAGGCGCATGATCGGTAGCTACGGTATCAAGCAGATTGCCTTGCAATGCCTGTTGCAAAGCCTGCTGATCGGCAATGCCCTTTACGGCAGGATTGCACTTCACCCTGGCTCCCAAGCGTTGATAATCGCCATCGTTAAACATCAGATGAGAGATACACACCTCGCCCGTGATGCGTTTCTGCGTCAACGGCTCATCACTGAGAAGCGACAGTTCGCGAGCCGTCGAGATATGGGCAATGTGCAGCCTGGCACCCGTTTCCTGAGCCAGTTCCACAGCCAACCTTGACGACAGCCAGCATGCCTCCTCAGAACGAATCACAGGATGCAACTCGATGGGTGCATCACCATCATCCCCTTTATATTTAGCAGTGTTCTCACTGATGGTGTGCTGATCCTCGCAATGCGCCATGATCAGCATATCGGTGCCTCCAAAGATCTGTCGCAGACTCTCTTTCCGATCCACCAGCATATTGCCTGTACTCGACCCCATGAAGAGTTTGATGCCTGGAGTGAGGCGCTTGTCGAGCTTGCCAAACAACTCGTAGTTGCTGTTCGTAGCCCCGAAGTAGCAGCTGTAGTTTGTCAAACTGTGCTGCGCAAAGTTGTCCATCTTCGCCTCCCAAGCCTCCAACGTGGTGGTCTGCGGATTGGTGTTGGGCATGTCCATCACCGACGTAACTCCTCCAGCCACAGCCGCCCGACTCTCCGACTCAATGTCAGCCTTGTGGGTAAGGCCTGGATCGCGGAAATGCACATGCGAGTCGATGATGCCAGGAAGCAGGAAACCGCCTGCTCCATCTATCACCACATCATATCCAGCCTCTGGAAAAGCTTGTCCATCGATGATGGCAGTGATGCACTCGCCTTCAATGACAACAGCCCCCTTAAAGCGCTGTCCCTCGTTGACAATAACCACATTATGTATGAGTGTCCTGTTCATTTCTTGAAAAGAGAATCCCATTTAAGTCTGATTACACCAAAAAACGCTTCACCGAAGATGCTGCTGTTCATCTTCGACGTTCCCTCCTTGCGATTGATAAAGATTACGGGCACTTCCTTGATGCGGAAACCCAATTGCCAAGCCGTAAACTTCATCTCTATCTGGAAGGCATAGCCCTTGAAGCGAATCTTGTCCAACTCCATCATCTGCAGCACCTCCTTGCGGTAGCACACAAAGCCCGCAGTGGTGTCGTGCACGGGGATGCGGGTGATGAAGCGCACATATTTGGAGGCGAAATAGCTCATCAGCACACGGCTCATGGGCCAATCCACCACATTTACGCCCGATACATAGCGCGAGCCAATCGACACATCGGCACCTTCCTTGGCACAGGCCTCATACAGTCGTGGCAGGTCGAGCGGGTTGTGACTGAAGTCGGCATCCATCTCAAAGATGTAGTCGTAACCCTTTTCGAGCGACCACTTGAAACCTGTTATATAAGCTGTGCCCAAGCCCAGTTTGCCTGAGCGTTGAATCATATACAATCGTTCGGGAAACTCCTGCATCATGCGTTTCACAATGTCGGCTGTGCCGTCGGGCGAGTTGTCCTCCACCACCAAGACATGAAACCCATGCTCCAACGCAAAAATTGCCCGGATTATCTTTTCTATATTCTCGCACTCATTGTAGGTGGGAATAATCACAATGCTGTCACTTTCTTGATGCATGTCGTTTATCATGTTTATTTTTGGCAAATGTAGCGATTTTTGCTTTACCATCTCAATAAATCCCTTCCTTTTTTACTTATTTAAGAAAAAAAACCTATATTTGCATCATTAACCTTAAAATTTAAAATAAAGAAAGATTGACATGAAAGAAAATCACATTTCAAGGAGAAACTTCCTTCGCGGAGCCTCTGCCGTTGCCATGGCCAGTGTCTTGCCTGGTTCAGTGATGGCTTCCGAGGCTAAGGCCGATGCAGCGCAGACTGCTGCTCCTGCTGAGCGCAAGGGTCCGAAGAGAGGAGTTTCATTCTACAGTTATTCTGCCGAGTTCGGCTTCGAGAAGAACCTTGAAGACTGCTTCGAGGATGTGTGCGACATGGGTGCCCACGGCATCGAAATCCTGGCTAATGCCCACATTGCCAACTATCCTTATCCTACCGAGGAGTGGATCAACTGGTGGTGGTCGTTGTGCAAGAAGTACGATATCGAGCCTGTTGAGTATGGCCATTGGCTGGATTGCCGACTGTATCAGGATCGTCTGCTGAACGTTGATGAGGCTGTTGAGTTCCTGAGCCGCGACCTCCATCTGGCTCATCGCCTGGGCTTCAAGTTCCTGCGTACCAAGATGACGGTGAAGGACGGACAGCTGGCTCCTATCGACAACTGGCAGGAGATTATCTTGAAGGCACTGCCGCTGGCAGAGCGCTTGGGACTCGTGATGTTGCCAGAAATCCACACCCCATCCAGCTTGACCGAAGGTTTCATCAACGATTATGTTGATTTCATCAAGAAGACGGGTACCAAGAACTTTGGATTGAACATCGACTTCAGTGTATTCCGTACCACACGAGGCAGGGAAACGCCCGGACAGACTGCTTATTACAGCAAGCCAGAGGACATCATCCCATTGCTGCCTTACATCTATTGCTGTCACGCGAAGCTGTTCCACATGAGCGACGACTTCAAGGAGACAGAGATTCCATACGAGGAAGTGCTGAAGATCATGATCGACCACAACTGGAACGGCTATCTGCTCAGCGAGTATGAGGGTAGCGACAAGTACGACCAGGGCTATGAAGTGGGTCAGACCTTGCGCAAGCAGCACATCATGATGAAGAGAATTTTGGGTGATTAAAGGAAGGAGGAAACATTATGGAGAAACAAGTCATACAATCTGTAGGATTTAGGAATATCAGCCAGGATGGCAAGGTGACAGGCTTCCAGGTAAAGATTCGATTGCCTTATTACAGAGGCGTTTTCTTGAGTCAGGTAAAGGTCGGCTCCATCGTTGTTGACGGCGAGGAGATCAAGAAAGACCGCATCTTGTGGCGTCTGAATGGTTCCGATTACACTTGGCAGGAGATGCTGAAGGCGGGTAATGTTCATTGGAACCCGCTGGAGCTGGTTACTCTGATTGTTGATAAGCCCGGTGGCCTGAAGCAGGGTTATCACGACCTGAAGTACAGCTATGCCTGCACCCACTCTTACATGCCACCTGTGATGGAAGACCTCATGCAGCCCGACAAGGAGGAAACCGTCTATCTGGTAGAGTTCGGCCATATTCACAACACTCGTAGGCTGATTATTGTGTAAGCTTCAAATAAGGAAGCACTTGGCTAATTATAAAAGGACGGTGGAGTTGTTGAGGCTCCATCGTCCTTTAACATATTATGAAAGGTTTAGTCTTTCTTATTCGAATGAATCTGGACAAATCACAGATGATTGGAATAGTTATGACACTCTCATAATAGTGATAGTATGATATTCCGCTGAATATCTATTTTGTTATCAGTTCTATCTTCCCGTTGAGGAAAGGCTTCCATTCATCGGCTCAGTGAACCTCTATCATACTTTTCTATATATGGTTTATGCTGCAAATGTACAAAGAATAATCAAATATTAGTTCTAAAGTATACATATAATAGATGTTTTTGGTATATTTGCAACTGTTTTAAACAAGTAATTATATGGAAACATTCTATCACGGCACATCTGTGCTTTTCAAGAAGTTTGATATTGCCCATGCTTTGGAAGGCGATGGCAAGGCGAAATTTGGTTTTGGTACTTATGTCACAGAGTC
>CACZRQ010000203.1 GCA_902783615.1 uncultured Bacteroidales bacterium
CGTCCATCATTTTGCCATCCTGTTTCATAAGGCCAATTTTGCCTCTCTAACTAGCGCGCAAAATTTTTCTAGTTAGCGCGCAAAAATCGATGAGCAAATAGAGCATTCAATTTATGGCAGGGTTAAAGTAAAAACATTCATCTTTTCTAGGGTAGTACAAGGAAAGTACATATAGGCGGTGTCATGGTGTCACGGTGTCATGGTGTCATTTTCATTTTTGAATTTCCTCTTAAAAATGGTCATAATAAGTATATATTTATATATACTTATTATGAGCCGTAAAAATGCCCTTACCTGTCATTTTTGATTTTGAAAATGACACCGTGACACCATGACACCGTGACACCCATAGTTATAATGGCTTGTATGTGTTAAGTGTTGAATATGTGTTAGTTATCTTAAATTTGTAATGATAATTCTTACCCTTTCTTTATAAGCCTTATAGACGCTATTGTGGTCATTTAGGGCTCAAATTAAGTAAATTCTCCTATTATTCACCTTTGTTTTAGCCTTTAATTCTCCTTATAAAGCTGCCTTTTTCTTATAAAAACAAGAGCAAATTCTTTGGATTGTCCCTAAATATTCTTATCTTTGCATATTAAACTTATCGTAGAATGATAAGAATTGCTAAAAAATAACGAGATATGAACCAAAGTCAGTATAATCAGTTATTTACCTTCATCTGGAACATAGCGACAGATGTTCTGGTCTATGCTTTCGAAAAGGGAGAGTATAAGAAGATTATCATGCCTATGATGGTGCTTCGCCGCATAGATGTGCTGCTGGAACCCACTAAAGAACGACTCTTGCAGCAGAAGCAGATGCTGGATGAACACAATATACAGAATCAAGATCCCATTCTTTACACCATAACTGGATATCCGTTCTACAACACATCGAAGTTTACGATGAAAACCTTGAAGAGCGAGATAGACCCTCTTCGCCTGAAGCAGAATTTCAACGACTATCTGAATGGATTCAGCAAGGATGTGCAGGATATCATCACAAAGCTTCATCTTCAACAAATGGTGGATAACCTCACTGAGGCTGAGCGTTTGGGCAGTATCATCGAGAAGTTTACGGATGATAAGATAAACCTTTCCAACAAGCCTGTGTTGGATGACGATGGGAATGTGCGTTTGCCTGGACTTGACAACCACACTATGGGAACCATCTTTGAAGATCTGCTTCGTAAGTTCAATGAGGAAAACAATGTGACTGAAGCTGGTGAGCACTTCACCCCTCGCGATTACGTGAAGCTGCTGGCCGACTTGGCTGTGCTGCCCATAGCCGACCAGATTACCGACAATACTTACCACATCTACGATGGAGCTTGCGGAACGGGCGGTATTCTTACCATAGCCCAAGACCGTATTATGGAGATTGCCAAGGAGAGAGGTAAGCAAGTGAGTGTGAATATTTTCGGACAGGAATTGCAGCCAGATACCTACGCTACCTGTAAAGCCGACCTGATGATTAGTGGAAATGTCAAGGCTTTCCAATACCAGTATGGCACAGAGCCTCGTGAATACATTGCTTTCGACAGTACCCTTTCCCGCGACGGTCATGCAGGCGAGACATTCGATTTCTGCATCAGTAATCCTCCTTTTGGCACACCTTGGAAAGAGGACTTGAAGAAGCGCGGTTTGGGGGAAAATGAGAAGAAGAAGTTCACCGATTCGCGCTTTGCCGTTATCGATGATGAGGGAAAAGAGCTTTCTTTTCTGCCTGATATAGGCGATTGCCAGATGATGTTCTTGGCCAACAACATTTCAAGAATGCGTGAAGACACGGCTTTAGGCACTCGCATTGTGGAAGTGCATAATGGTTCCAGCCTGTTCACTGGTGATGCTGGTACGGGAGCGAGCAACCTGCGCCAGTATATCATTGAAAATGATCTGCTGGAGGCGATTGTGGCGATGCCTGAGAGGGATTTCTATAATACGGGTATTGGTACATTCATTTGGGTGATTACCAACCGCAAGGAAGAACGTCGCAAAGGCTTTGTGCAACTGATTGATGCAACCGAAATCAAGTCGCCCTTGCGCAAGAACCTGGGTGAAAAGAACTGTGAGACAACAGAAGCCGACCGAGCTCAGATTATGAAGTTGCTGATGGACTTTAAGGAAACGCCTCAAAGCAAGATCTTCCCCAACAATGAGTTTGGCTATTGGAGCGTGAAGGTGTATCAACCGCAGCGGGATGAGCAAGGCAACATAGTTCGCGATAAGAAGGGCAAGGTGGTGATTGACAAGAAGAGCAAGGATACCGAGATTATTCCTTTCCGCTACCCGGGAGGCATTGATGGCTTCTTCCAGAACGAGATTCTGCCTTATGCTCCTGACAGCATTTTAGATCGTAGCAGCATTGAAACGGGCTACGAACTTTCGTTCACCAAGTATTTCTACAAGCCAAAGCAGTTGAGAAGCTTGGATGAAATCAGCAGTGATATCAGGGCGATAGAAGAGCGCACAGACGGTTTGTTGAACGAAATCTTGGGGAAGTAGTATGGAGAGGTATAGCTCATATAAAGATAGTAACGTTTCATGGATTGGGATGATTCCTGAACATTGGGAGGCGAAACAATTGCGTTCTTTCCTTATACTTTTCACGGAGAAAGGACATGGTGAGGCTCAATTACTCTCAGTAACGCGTGAGCAAGGAGTTATCGAAAGAGATAAAGAAGATAAAGAAGAAAACCACAATTTTGTTCCGGAAGATTTAAGTGGCTATAAATATATTGAGAGAGGTGATTTCGCAATAAATAAGATGAAAGCATGGCAAGGCTCTTATGCTGTATCAGATTATTGTGGAATAGTTAGTCCGGCATATTTCACTTGTAAACTACAAGGGGTTAACAAACAGTTTTTTAGCAGAGCAATAAGAAGCAAAGCATATATCCCATTTTTTACGCAATACTCAAAAGGTATCAGAGTCGGTCAATGGGATTTGAATCCTAATGCACTTAAGAGTATTCCGTTTTTTCTTCCTCCTCTTGCCGAGCAAGAGAAGATTGTGAGTTATTTGGACAGCAAAACCTCAAAGATAGATGCTTATGTATCAGATAAGGAGAAAGAGATACAGCTTCTTCAAGAACTCAAACAGAAAACAATTGCCGAAGCCGTCACAAAGGGATTGAATTCTAATGTGAAGATGAAAGATAGCGGTATCTCATGGCTTGGAATGATTCCTGAGCATTGGGAATTACGCCGTTTATCACAGGTTGCCTATGAGCACTTTATATCTAATAAGAATGTTCATCATCAGAATCTTCTGTCATTAAGTTACGGAAGAATAATTAGAAAGGATATTAATAAAACCGATGGCTTACTCCCTACATCCTTTGATACTTATCAAATTGTAGAAGATGGTAATATAGTTCTTAGGCTGACAGATTTGCAAAATGACCAAAAAAGTCTTCGTGTAGGACTAGCAAAAGAAGAAGGAATCGTCACGTCTGCTTATGTATGTTTGGGCGTAAATAAAAGTATAATACCTTCTTATCTTTATAACACTTTACATTCTTATGATGTGAAAAAGTTATTCTACAGTATGGGCGGTGGTATAAGACAAGGGTTGAATTGGCAAGGTTTAAAGAAAATAGATGTACCTCTTCCACCTATTGCTGAGCAACAATCCATCGTTTCCTACATCGAACAGAAAAGCCAGAAGGTAGATACGCTGATAACCGAGCTTCAGGCAGAGATAGACTACCTGAAGGAATATAAGCAGCGACTGATAGCTGATTGTGTAACGGGACAAATGAATGTTCAAAACGAAAAGTGAATGACTATGAGCCAAAAGATATCCATCCGTTTTTACAAAGACCATAAAGTGCGTGCTGTATGGGATGAGGACAATAACCAGTGGTGGTTCTCGGTTCTCGACATTGTTGGTGCTATCAATGGGCAAGCCGACCATGAGAAAAACCGTAACTACTGGAAGTATCTCAAGGCCAAATTGAAGAAAAAGCAGAGTGAGTTGGTTAGTGCCACTACCCAACTGAAACTTACCGCTGCTGACGGAAAGAAGTATAAAACCGATGTCATCAGTCAAGCCAATGTCGATAAACTTGCCAAGGCCATACCAAACAATCAGGCAACAGACTTCCTTGACTGGTTCACCTACAGCGACAACACCATCGATGGACAGAGCCGCAAGAAGGCTTACACGCTTTGGGAAAGCAACCTCGTCGCCAGCAGGGATGTGGGCAAGGTGAAAGCCTTGCAGCAGATTCATGCCTACCTGTTTGGCGGTCTTTACGACTTTGCAGGGAAGATTCGCACAAAAACAATCGCAAAGGGTAACACACTGTTTTGCCTGGCAGAGTATCTGCATCAGAACCTGAAGACCATCGAACAGATGCCGGAAACAACGTTCGATGAGATTGTAGATAAGTATGTGGAGATGAACGTGGCGCATCCCTTCATGGAGGGTAACGGTCGCTCAACACGCATCTGGCTTGACCTCATTTTCAAGAAACGATTGGGAATGTGTGTTGATTGGAGCAAGATTGACAAGCGGGATTATTTGGATGCAATGATTGCAAGCCATTTGGACAGCAGCAGAATTCGCGAGCTGCTGAGAGGAGCCATGACCGATCGCATCGACGACCGCGAGATTTTTATGAAAGGTATAGATTATTCATATTATTACGAACAGGAGGATTGATGTTATGCCAACGAACCTGAGTGAAATGAACCTTGAAAAGACTATCCTGGCTTATCTGAGAGACAAGCAGGGATATGAAGAGGGCGATACGAACGACTACAATAAGGACTACGCTTTGGATACAGAGCGAGTGAAACGATTCCTGCTTTCCACCCAGAAGAAGAAAGTGGAGAATACGGCTTGTTTTGCCAATCCTTTCTCAGAGAGGAAATTCTTCACGGAGTTGGCAAAGCAGTTGGCCAACAGAGGTGTAACGGATGTGCTACGCAAAGGCTTCCGCTTCATCTCTGAACTCTTCGATATGTATTATCCCTTGCCCTCAGAGCTGAACCCTACGGCTCAGGAAACGTATGCCAAGAACATCTTCTGTGTGACTAAGGAGTTGGCTTACAGCAAGGAGAATGACAACAGGATTGATTTGATGATATCGTTGAATGGTTTGCCGCTCATCACGATGGAGCTGAAGAACCATTATACAGGTCAGACGGTTGACAATGCGGTGAAACAGTATCAAACGGACAGAGACCCTCATGACCCTTTGCTGGCTCCCAAACGTTGTGCCGTTCATTTTGCTGTGGATGACGATGACATCAAGATGTGCACTTGGCTTTGCGGCAAGAGCTCTTGGTTCCTGCCATTCAACAAAGGTCTGAATGGTGGTGCAGGCAATCCCGTCAATCCGAAGGGCGTTAGGACAGCCTATCTCTGGGAAGAGATTCTCCAGAAAGAATCGCTTTCTGATATCATTGAGAACTATGCACAGGTGGTGAAACGTGTTGACCCGAAAACCAATAAGGAAAAGGTGAGCGTGATTTGGCCGCGCTATCATCAGTTGGATTGTGTGCGTAAGCTGTTGGCCGATACCAAAGCGAAGGGAGTAGGCCAGCGTTTCCTGATTCAGCATTCGGCAGGTTCAGGCAAATCGAACTCCATCACTTGGCTGGCTTACCAGTTGGTGGGCTTGTTGGATGGTACCCAGGCATTATTAGATAGCGTGATTGTGGTGACCGACCGTGTGAACCTCGACACCCAGATCAAGAACAACATTGTGGCATTCAAACGCCTGCAAAACCTGGTGGCTTGGGCTGATAGTGCCGAGAGCTTGCGCAATCACTTGGAGAGCGGTAAGAAAATCATCATCACCATAGTCCACAAATTCCCCTTCATCCTTGAAGCGATTGGCACCGAATTGAAGCATAAACGCTTCGGCATCATCATCGATGAGGCTCACAGCAGTCAGAACGGCTCGTTGAGTGCCAAGATGAACATTGCCCTGAGCGGCAATGCTGGTTCTGATGATATGGATTTGGAGGACAGACTCACCCAGATCATCGAGGGAAGAGAGATGGTGAAGAATGCCAACTATTATGCCTTTACGGCAACGCCCAAGAACAAGACCCTCCAGATGTTTGGCGATGCCTATCCCAAGCCTGATGGCGAGATTGAACATCGGCCTTATCATGAATATACCATGAAGCAAGCCATCGAGGAAGGCTTCATCATGGATGTGTTGGCACATTATACCACCTATAACAGTTACTACAAAATCATCAAGGCGATAGAGGAAGACCCTGAATTTGACAAGAAACAGGCGGCGAGGAAGCTGCGCGCTTTCGTGGAGTCTCAACCTGAAACCATCAAGGAAAAAGCCAGCATCATTGTGGAGCATTTCCATACCCAAGTGATTGACAAGGGAAAGGTAGGCGGTCAGGCAAGGGCGATGGTGGTGACCAGCAGCATCCTGAGAGCCATTGAGTTTTACTATGAGATCAAGCGGCTGTTGGAAGAGCGGAAGAGTCCTTATAAGGCAATAGTCGCTTTCTCAGGCTCTAAAGAATATGGAGGTAAGGTTGTAACGGAAGCAGACATCAACGGTTTCCCATCCAAGGACATTGAAGACAATATGGAGCACGATCCGTACAGGATTCTGGTGGTTGCCGATAAGTTCCAGACAGGTTACGACCAGCCGTTGCTTCACACGATGTATGTGGATAAGGTGCTGACGGACGTAAAGGCCGTTCAGACGCTTTCTCGTCTGAACCGATGCCACCCGAAGAAACGAGACACCTTTGTGCTGGATTTCTGCAATGAAGCCGACATTATTCAGGAGAGTTTCCAGCGGTTCTACAAAACCACCATCCTATCGAAGGAAACCGACCCCAACAAGCTGAACGACCTGATTGCTGAAATAGAAGATGCCAACATCTATTCGGAAGAAGAGATCAGGATAGTGAACGAAAAGTATTGGAAAGGTGCTGAAAGGGAAGAGATTGACCCCATCATCAACCAAGCTGTGGAGAAATTCAAGGCTTTGGATGACAATGCCAAGATTCGCTGCAAGAGCAGCATGAAGAGCTTCTGCCGCACCTATCCATTCATTGCTGCCGTGATGCCATTCAAGAGCTTGGAGTGGGAAATGCTGAACACCTATTATGCGCTGTTGGTTACCAAATTGCCGAAGCTGGATACAGAAGACTACACAAAGGGACTCTTGGAGGCTATCGATTTCGACCAATACCGCATCATCAAGAATGAGGAACTGAAGATTGAATTGGAGAACAAGAATACTGAAATCGACCCGATTCCAGTGGGTGGACCCAAGGCACCACAGGAACCCGAAATGGCTAGGTTGAGCGACATCTTGAATGACTTCAACAGCATCAACTGGCAAAACTTGGAGTTGGCCAAGAAACAACTCGACGAATTGCCCGGCCGCTTGAAGGCTGACGAAACGTTTGTGAATGCCGCAAGGAACAGTAACAAGGAAACTGCGATGCAGCAATGTGCATCTTCATTACTGATGATTGTTGCTCAGATGCTGAATGAGAACACGGAGTTCTGCAGATACTATCTTGACAATCCTGATTTCATGAATTTCATCAATCAGCGTGTGTTCGATTCTGTGTATCATGGAATTACAGATGATGGCGCTCTTGTGGCTTCAACTCCTCGCCGCTTATATGCTCAACTTGAAGAAGAGCCCATGATTGGATCGATGGCGGCGGAAAGAGGTTTTCACCCTTGATTGACTAAACAAAGAGTTGTGGGAATCCCCCACAACTCTTTGTCATAGCATTCCTCAAAAGGGATAAACTCACTTTCAGTCAATGTCTAAAATCGCCGAACGTTTCAGGACGTCGCCTATTCTGACGCCATTGATACGTAATTCATCCCAAATGCGGGTGGGGTTGTCAAATGTGGCAATAATCTCCCCAGCAGATGATGTGTGTGGACCGTTACCATTGATGTCAGCTTTGTTGTATTCACGATCGCCATCCCAATTTGGATTGTTGTAAATACGGCGTACTTCAATGGGGTCAAGTTCTGTTTCTATTGTGTAGAAGTTACCATCATCAACCCAATAGAAAAGAATGTTAAGGCCAACTATTTCCACATAATAGCGGAAAATTGCCTCAGGGTCATCTGTCTGTGCATCAAGAATAAGGTTCTCTTGCCAGCCTAAACCTTCCTCTGCTAATGAGATGTCACCATGTACACCTACATTGAAGAATCTCTCAATAATAACGTGTCGATTATCCATATTCTTTATTCCATTTTAATGCCTAGAAGAGTCCACTTTTGTATGTTTGAACTCTTATTAGGAGGCAAATATATGAAAAACAAGAATTACATTCAAGATTTTGGCTGTGAAAATGAAGATGTCGTGATGTTATTATGTATTAATATACAGGAATAATCGTTGGAAGGTGTTTGAAGTTAGAAAAATATTTACTATCTTTGCCACAGTGTGAAACAACAAAGAAAAGGAGGTGAGATTATGATATAGTTTTTTATTTTTACTGCATTGAGATAGTTTCACTATCTTTGCGAAGAATAAAAACAGTTATTAACCAAGGAAAAGAAGTATTATATACCAGTTTTAGTGTCAGTTAGGTTGCGTTTCGGAAAAAGTTCCTAAGAATCTGGTAAATTCAATAGCGAAAGCTAATATAATCAAGAAAGCCTGACGATGACCATCTGACCTATGCTGTTGCAAAACGGCGTGGGGCGGACGGTTTATTGTGTTTCTTGATGGGGGATACCAGCCCCCGGAACTTGGCACAGTAAGTGCCAGTTGCCCTCGCCTTCTTTTTTTCCCTTCTAAAATCAACCTTTATTACTATGGACCAAAAACTAGGAATGACATCAGGAAGAGAGATTGGAGACCAGCTGACTCATTTGGAATCGCTGTGTACTGTGTTTGTGAAATCGTTCGATGTGCTATCCAAGTCGGAAAAAGGACATTTATTGCTGACCATGAAGAATGGTATCCAAAGGCTCAGAAAGAGCATTGACCATGCGGATGTGGAGCAGCGGAAAACCTTGTTGCAGAAAGCAGAATTCGATGCCCGTAATATTAAGGGTAGGCTGGCATCGGTTTTATGTACGTTGGATGCATACATCAGGAAACCCACAAAGGAGGAAGAAAGCATCGACATAGAAGAGCTGCTTGATGCCGACAACTCCGAGAATCTGCTGACAATAGAGGAACTGGGCGGGGGATACAACCAAATGCGAAAGTACATACTGACCCACTTTCACTCTATATACACGATGATGAAGGACACTGCCAACCGAACCGACATCGTGTTGGCAAGCCTCTCGCAGTTTCAGGATGATCTACAAGACAGCTGTGAGAAACGGCAGGAACTGTGGGTGATGATGAAGTCGGACTACCTCATGCAGCAATGGGATGAGCAGAAAGCAGCCATCATCTATCGCATCAAGCTGGATTTGGATGATGAGAAGAACTGCAAGCTAACCAAGACGGAAATACTGGAAAGAGCGTTGAAGCAGCTGAAAACCGACCATATAACAAATATCTATAAACGGGAATTGAAAGAGCTGAACCAGACAGTGTTGGATGAATGGCAGTCGCCTCTCGACGTGCTGATGAAACATCGTGACAAGCTACAAGATGAGGATATCGCCGATTTCCTGTGCTTCTTCTATTCGCACGACTACATCACCGAAGCCCTGCAAGCCCTGCTGCTTCGGGAGCCTTCCGACTACGACCAGCTGTTCTGCAACAAGGCGGCACAGGAATACGTGGAAACGCTGATTCCTGTGCTGAAGACGTATGGGGGCATTAATGACAAGGGGCATTATGGCATCTTGAAACTGGTGCTGCAGGACTTGGGGTTGGCTGAACAGGAACTGGACAACGGATATCAGATGATGCTGTTTGTGAACGAGAAGATGATTAAGCGTGAAGACGAGAAACTTTCCAGACAGGATAGCATTACTAAA
>CACZRQ010000204.1 GCA_902783615.1 uncultured Bacteroidales bacterium
GCCGACTTCACGAAAGGAAGCAAGGTCTGACGATCGTGGTCGATAGAGAAATCCTTCAACTCAAAGTCGCCATCGGTTTCGTCATAACTATAGAAATCCAAGCTGAAATCATTGGCTCCCAATGGCATACGTCCCATTGTAAGGTTCGCTCCCTTACCTGGTTCAAAGAGCTCATGCAAAATGGCTTGTTTGTCATCATAACTCAACAGGCTCAACGATGTCCAACCCAATTCGTTGAAGCAGGTACCGAAGCCCTCGATGGTCTGCAATGTCTTCTGAACATCGATAGTTATCACATTATCAGACAATTCATTGCCCACCTTATTGAGCTGGTTCTCCTGCCAAGGGTTTTCAAAACTGGTAGTCACCCACTCTACAACCTGAGGCGTTTGCTGGCAAGCCGTGAGTATAAAAGTCAATGTAAATACAATCAGTTTTTTCATATCTCAAGTATTTTATTGGGGCAAAGATACAAATAATTTGGGAAAAGTTAATATCTTTGCGGATTATATGAATGATTAAAAAGATAAGAATATGAGAAAATTTTTAATGATTGGCGCCACCCTGTTGGTGGCAGCATGCAGTAGGCCAGCGGCCGAAGTGGAGAAAGTGGAAATCAACACCGAAGTGGGTGATTTTGGTATGATGGTCAACGCCATCGAGATTACGGTATCCAACCCTCATTCTATCAAGGGATTGACAGCAGCCGACTTCAACCTGGTGAACAATGTGCCTGGTGGATATATGGATCCCGTAACAGGTAAGATGTACGAGGAGTTTACTGACGATGAGATAACTGTAAGCACCAAGGACAACGTGCTCCGCATCGAGGCTAAGCCTTTCAGCAAGGCTGGCCGTCGGGAAGATTTCCGCAAGGTGATTCCTTGGGAGCTGCAATGCGCCATCGACTCTGCGCTGAACGTCACTCCCGAGCAGGTTTCTGCCGAGCACATCGATGTGCTGGACGACTGCATCAAGGGCAGCTTCACCTTTGCCGGACTCACCCGTGAGTATATGCTGCACTTGCCTAAAGACAAGGACGGCAACGTGATTCCCAACGTGCCACTGATGGTTTGGCAGATTGGTGGTGGTGAATACGACAAGGATATGATGACTGTAGCCACAGCCAACCGTTGTCTGGTTTCATTGGCTAAGGAAGGTGTGCCTTGTGCCGCTTTGGTGTTCGCTTTGGCCAACCCGAACTACACCTATAGCGCTTCGCTCTATCCTGAGAAGATTGAGTTGATCGACCGCAACAATGCCTTGCAGATGGCGTTTATTGACCAGCTCATCAGCGAGGGTAAGGTGGATGGCAGCAAGCTGTTCTGCGCTGGAGCATCGTCTGGTGGCGGTTGCACCATGCGATTCATGATGCAGTTTGCCGACCGTTTCAAGGCTGCTATTCCTTGCTGCGCGATGGATCCCATCGTGCCTATCCATCAGGTGGAGGAGAAATATCCTGGTCAATACACCAACGATGTAGAGAAGGTTTGGAAGAGCAACAAGGCTGTGTATAAGTGGGATGGAACCAATATGGTGCTGAGCCCCATGAACATCGAGGCTTTCGTGAACCTGCCCATGTATTTCGTGCATGCTGAGAGCGACAGAACCTGCAAGGTAGCCAGCACGTATGCCTACACCGAGGCACGCAAACGCTTAGGTGCCAAGAGCGACCAGATGGTGATTTACTCCGATGCCGATTTGGCCAAGTGGGGTGTTCCAGCCATGCTGTCTCACTTCAGTTGGGTACCTCTCCTCGACGATTATTCCGAAGGTGCTCCCATGAATTGGTTGGTGAAGCAGCTATAAGTTATAGATAGTCAGGTTTCGCAAATGATTCCTCTAGGCATCAGATAAGGGTAATCAGCCATTTTAACTAAGGAAAATAGTGGGAAACGGCATGTATTTTATGACGCTGAAAGCGTCGCCCTTATAATAGCCGTGGGTTCGAGCATAGCGAGAACCTACGGATAATATGGGATAACAAAGCTATCGACGCTGAAAGCGTCGCCCAGCATGATGTTGGGGCACTCTTTCAGAGTGCAATAATAGATGTATCATCTTGTTCCGTAGGTTCTTCGAACCCACGGCTATTATAAGGGGATGCTTTCAGCATCCTACATTTGAAATCGTTTATAGAACTATACCAGTAGGAGAAACAGATAATTGGAGAATAAGATAATTATGGAACTGAACAGTCAGAAAGTGAGGAAGCTGGCACCAGAAAACGACCCGCTGAAAATCGGTATGGGTTGGACGGTGGCCGACCTCGACAAGCCCCAGATTCTGGTGGAGAGCACCTTTGGCGACTCCCACCCAGGCAGTGCCCACCTCGACCAGTTTGTAGCTGAAGCCGTTACAGGCATCACAGAAGCTGGTGGTAAGGCCGCCCGCTATTTCGTGACCGACATCTGCGACGGCATCGCACAAGGCCACGACGGCATCAACTATTCGCTGGTGAGTCGTGACATGATAGCCAACATGATAGAGATTCACGGCAACTCTACGGGCTTCGATGGTGGAGTATTCATCGCCTCATGCGACAAGTCGGTGCCCGCCTGCCTGATGGGACTCTGCCGCTTGAATATGCCCAGCATCATGATAACTGGTGGTGTGATGGATGCAGGACCTAATCTACTGACCTTAGAGCAGATAGGCATGTACTCAGCTATGTGTCAACGTGGAGAAATCACCGAAGAACAACTGCTATACTACAAGCATCATGCCTGTCCGTCGTGTGGTGCTTGCTCGTTCATGGGTACAGCCAGCACAATGCAGATCATGGCCGAGGCCTTAGGTTTGATGCTGCCCGGCTCTGCCCTGATGCCAGCCACATCGGTTGAGCTGAAAGAAATGGCTCACGAAGCAGGCAAGCAAGTGATGGAACTCGCAAAGAAAGGCATCAAGGTGAGCGACATCGTGACCAAAGAGGCCTTCGAGAACGCCATCATGGTGCATGCTGCCATCAGCGGATCCACCAATTCCTTGCTGCACATCCCTGCTATTGCTCACGAGTTAGGCATAGAGATTGACAGCGACACCTTCGACCGCATGCACCGTGGGGCACATTATCTGTTAGACATCCGTCCAGCTGGTCGTTGGCCGGCTCAGTTCTTCTACTATGCAGGAGGTGTGCCTGCCGTGATGGAAGAAATCAAGTCGAAGTTGCACTTGGATGTAATGACTGTTACAGGCAAGACATTGGGAGAAAACCTAACAGAACTGAAAATCAAAGGATTCTATGAGAAATGCGAGCAGCACTTAGCTAAGTGGAACCTGAAGCGAACCGATGTGATTCGCCGTTTCGAACAGCCTATTGGTGATAACGGAACGGTGGCGATACTGAAAGGCAACCTGGCTCCCGAAGGTTCTGTGGTGAAGCATTCTGCTGTGCCCAAGGAAATGTTCCAAGCTGTGCTGAAAGCTCGTCCCTTCGATTGCGAGGAAGATGCCATCGCCGCTGTGCTGTCGCATCAGATTCGTCCAGGCGATGCCGTGATCATCCGTTATGAAGGTCCCAAGGGTTCGGGTATGCCCGAGATGTTTTACACCACCGAAGCCATCTCATCCGATGCCGAGTTGGGCAAGAGCATCGCGCTGATTACCGACGGACGCTTCTCTGGTGCATCGAAAGGTCCAGCCATCGGTCATGTTTCCCCAGAAGCTGCCGAAGGTGGCCCGATAGCTCTCATTGAAGAAGGTGACTTGATTCGCATCGATATCCCAGCACGCATCATAGAGGTTGTGGGAATCAAAGGAATAGAGATGCCGCTTGATGAAGTGGACAAAGTGTTGGCAGCACGCAAAGCAGCTTGGCAACCTAAGGAACCAAAATATAAAAGTGGTGTGCTGAAGCTGTTCTCCGAAAAAGCTGTCTCACCCATGAAGGGAGGTTATATGAATGAATTATGAATGAGGTTATGATGGATCCAACAAGATTAATTATATCAGCAATCATTGGTCTGATAATCCTATTAGTACTGATAATCAGATACAAGGTGCAGGCGATGATCGCCATTCTGATAGGCGCCGTTGCCATCGGATTGATGGCAGGGATGCCCTATAGCGAGATTGTAGGTTCGGTGAACCAAGGTATTGGTGAAACCCTGAAAGGCATCGCCCTGCTGGTGGGCTTGGGTTCCATGTTCGGTGCCATCCTGGAAGCCTCGGGTGGCGCACAGACATTGGCTGTCACGATGGTGCGGAAGTTTGGTGACCAGAAAGCAGCTTGGGCGTTGGGCATCACAGGCTTGGTCATCGCTATGCCCGTATTCTTCGATGCGGGTCTCATCATCCTCATCCCTTTGGCCTTCTCACTCGCCAAACGAACCAAACGCTCCACGCTGTATTATGCCATCCCCTTGTTGGCAGGCTTGGCGGTGGGTCATGCCTACATCCCTCCTACTCCTGGTCCCGTATTGGTGGCCACCATGCTGAACGTAGAGCTGGGTTGGGTCATCCTGATAGGTCTGTGTTGCGGCATCGTGTCGATGATTGTGGCGGGTCCTATCTGGGGCAGCATTGCCGGCAAGAAGTTCCACATCCCTGTGCCCGAGCATGTGGCCAACCAGCCCGATATCGACGAAAGCAAGCTGCCCTCGTTCTGGACCATCGTGGGCATCGTGCTCATTCCTTTGGTGCTGATCATCCTCAATTCTGTGGCCAAGGTGGTGCCAGCCATGAGTGGCGCGCAGCCCATCCTGGCCTTCTTGGGTGAGCCGTTTGTAGCGCTCACCATCGCTGTGGTATTTGCTATGATTATCTTGGGTTACGGACACGGATATACCAAAAAGGAACTGGAAAGAGTAATGACCAAGAGTCTGGAACCCACAGGCTTGATCCTGCTCGTCACTGCCTCTGGTGGCGTGCTGCGCTATATCCTGCAAAACTCAGGCTTAGGCAACGTGATAGGCGATGCCGTTGCTTCGGCTTCCCTGCCCATCGTGGTCGTTGCCTTCGTGGTTGCCGCTTTGGTGCGCATCTCAGTTGGTTCCGCTACTGTGGCTATGACGATGGCAGCCGGCATCATCTCGGCTATGCCAGAAGTGAGCAGCCTCTCGCCCATCTACTTGGCCTGCACCACAGCCGCCATCGCCGGAGGCTCAACCGTTTGCTCCCACTTCAACGATTCCGGCTTCTGGCTGGTGAAATCGTTGGTAGGGATGGACGAGCCCACCACCCTGAAGACCTGGACGGTGATGGAAACCCTTGTAGGCGTCACTGGCTTCCTTGTGGCGTTGGTGATTTCTATGTTTGCATAGGTAAAAACCAGCCTTCAAATCATCATAAATGGTGATTGCGGGATAGGAAACAACTGCCTAACTTTGTAACCGAAATCAATTCATGTTTAGATTATGAAAGTTAGAAGTTTCTTATGGATGATGGTTGCCACAGTGGCAATCGCATTAAGTTTGAGCGCTTGCGGCAGCAGCGACAAAGACGAGCCGGAAGTAGCGCTGGCCTCACAAGTAGCAGGTTCTTATACAGGCAATGAAATCATCGTTGTCTCGGGAGAAGAGTCGTCCAACGGCACTGCCACTTACACGTTTACCAAAGCAACCGACACATCGCTCGACCTCGTCATTCCAGCATCGGGAGAATCGGGCATGATGATGATTCCCCAACTTCCCGTGAAGGACATCCCACTCACCAAGAGCGGCAACACCATTACAGGAAAGCTCCTTTCCTATACTGGTTCCGTGACCAATTCCAGCGGTAGTGAGAAGGCATATACCATCAGTAATCTGGTAGTCATTTTCAACGATCGAGCTGTTGCAGTAACCTTCTCCTTGAAGTATGGCAACATGCCTTTCGAGATGACAACCAATTTCACGGGAACAAGGTAACAACGTGTAGCTGCGTTCATTATGGGCAAATCATTGCGCATCGTCCCAGCCTTCATGGCTCTGTCTGTGCTGACTGTCAATCTCTCGGCACAGACTCGTCTCGACTCTTTAGAGTTCGAGCTTGAGCCTGTGGTTGTAACGGCCTCACATTCGCCAAAGGCACTGAAGGATGCGCCTGTCGTTACGCGCCTCATCACGCTGCGCGACATCAAGCTGACCGATGCCACCAACATCCAGGATATGCTCACGCAGGAGATACCGGGCTTGGAGTTCGGCTTCGCCATGGGACAGGAAACATCGCTCAACATGAGCGGCTTTGGCGGCAATGCCGTTCTCTTCCTGCTGGATGGCGAACGAATGGCTGGCGAGACGATGGACAACGTGGATTACAATCGAATGAACCTCGACAACGTGGGACGCATCGAGATTGTGAAAGGTGCCTCGTCGGCTCTCTATGGATCAAATGCCGTGGGTGGTGTCATCAACATCATCAGTCGGGAGAACCTTGAGCCTTGGACAGCCAACGTGAACTCACGCTACAACTCGTTCGGACACGAATGGCGCAACGGTGCCAGCTTCTCGTTCAACACCAAGAAATGGAACTCGCAGACCAGCTTCCAACACACCAAGATCGACCCAGTGAATCTGCCCAAGGCACACTCGGCCGAGGAGATTGCCGCAGAGCTGCTGAAGAAGGCGCAAGGCTTGCCCTACGATGAGTCGGTGCTGGAAGACGATGCCAACCTGAGTCGCCTGTATGGGCAGAAAACCTATAACATCAAGGAACGACTCATTTGGCGTACTACTGATAATCTTACACTTACAGGACGTGCGGGCTATTTCTACCGCACCAGCGAACGCGACACCTACGACTATCATTTCAACAGTTACAGCGCTGGACTGAAGGGAAAGTATGCCTGGAATCAGAACCGTTCGCTCGAACTGTCGTACGCCTACGACCAGTACGATAAAGCCAACTACATGCCTGATGGAACCCGCACGCACGACCACGACTACAGCAATCGACAACACGTGGCCCACGCGCTGTTCAGCCAGTCGTTCGGCAAAAACAACCTCATCGTGGGAGCCGACTTCATGCACGACTACCTCACCACCTATCAGTTCATCGACAACGCTGGGCACTCGCAGAACAACATCGACGGCTATGCACAGTTTGACTGGAACATCACGCCACAGCTGAACATTGTGGGCAGCATGCGCTACGACTACTACTCGGCATCGGCACAGAAGGCACTCACCGAGCGTCTGGCTGTGGTGTACAAATTCCCGTGGATGACCCTACGCGCCAACTATGCCAGCGGTTTCCGTGCTCCCACGCTCAAGGAAATGTACATGCATTTCGATATGGGAAACATGGGATACATGATCATTGGCAATCCCGACCTAAAGCCAGAGAAGAGTCATAACATCAATCTCGCCATCGAGCGTCAACACCGCATACAGCGAGGTGGCTTCTTCGATGGCAGCTACAGCTTCACCCTCATGGGCTACTGCAACATCTTCGACAAGCGCATCACCACCATCGACGGAGGCTTGTATCAGGATATGGAAAGTGCCCTCTACTGGAACGAGGAAGGCGTAACGGTTTGGGGCATCGACCTCAGCTTGGGCTATGTGATGAAAAACGGCCTGTCGTTGAAGTACAACTACTCATGGATGCGCGAAACGGGCAATGTCATCTACTCGCAATTCTCCCAGCCCCGCTCGCATTCCATGACCTGGCGCTTGGGCTACAGCCATCGTTTCTCACGCCACTATGCCCTCGATGCGGCACTCTCTGGGCGCAACTTGGGCAAGCCGCAATCGGGTCACACCAATGTCGATCAGGGCTACAGCATTTGGAAACTCATGCTGCAACACCACATCTGGCGAGGCGTCCATCTCAACACAGCCATCGACAACCTGTTCAACTACAAGCCCAGACCTTACTACTATTCGTCACCTCTCACCACAGGCACATCGTTCAGCATCGGCCTGTCAATCGACATCAACGATTTGATTATCAGAAACTGAATCAGTCAAAGTTTCTCACCCTCACTTCGATGCCAGTACCTTGCAGCAGTTGAGGTATCGAGGTGATGTCAGCTGGGGTATAGTGGTATGGGAACACCACTTTGGGTTTAATCAGCTTGGCTGCCCTTACAAACTGTTCAGCATTCATCGTAGGATTGTTGCAAGGGAAGTATGCCACATCGATGTTCTTAATGTTATCCATTTCGGGCACATCTTCTGTATCACCTGCAAAATAGATGCGGAATCCATCGATGGTCAGAATATAGCCGTTGTCGCGACCCTTGGGATGTTTGGTCAGCTTATCAGGCGAAGTGTTGTAGGCAGGCACCGCCTCCACCTTGAAGTCGTTGGCAATCTGCTTGCTATCGCCGTTCACCATCACCTCACCAGCGCCATACATTTCGGCACATCGCTTGTTCATGATCAGCTTCGTTTGCTCGCCAGTCAGCAACTTGATGGCATTGGCATCATAATGGTCACCGTGCTCATGCGTCACGAAAATATAGTCAGCTTTAGGCATTGCGGTATAATCCACCGTCCTGTCGCGCAGCTTCGAAACGGGGTCAATCTCAATCTCCTTACCATCATATTCCATGCGTATGCTGGCATGCATCAGGGCATGCAGCTTAATGGTCTTTCCACTCTGAGTGGTAAACACATCGGTTTCGTAATTTCCTTGACCATAGGCCATTGCAATTCCCATCAAGGCAAGTAAACAAGTAACAATTCTTTTCATATCGACAATTCTTTTAATTACACTACAATTATTTATACCACAAAGATAAGAATATTTATGGACAATCCAGTTAAAAATATCGATTATTTCAGTTATCTTTGTGCACCAAAATAGCATAAAGCGATGGCAACAGAAGAGAATAAGCATAGGATCAAGAACCTGGTGTTCGACTTTGGCAAGGTGCTGGTGGATTACGACTTCATCCACATTATCAGGACGTTTTTCACCGACAGACAGGACGAAGAGGAGTTTGTGAGGCTGTTCACCGACGAAAGTTTCATGGACCGCTGCGACAAGGAAGATGAGCCATTCATAGAAATCATCCGCGACATGCAGCAGCGATATCCCCAATTCAAGGTGCAGGCACAGGCTTTCTATGACCATTATGTAGATTTCGTGACGGGCGAAGTGCCAGGCATGCGCAACAACCTGAAGATGCTGAAGGCCGAGGGCTTCAAGCTGTACGGACTGACCAACTGGAGCAGTAAGGTGCACGAGGTGATGCAGCGATTCCCCATCTTCTCCCTGTTAGATGGCCGACTCATCTCTTCGGAAGAGCACCTCATCAAGCCCGACCCAGCCATCTACCGCCGCTTCTGCGAGAAGTTCCAGGTGAAGCCAGAAGAGTGCCTCTTCACCGACGATAATCCGAAAAACATTGCAGGGGCCAAGAGCATAGGCATGCATGCCATCGTGTTCCAGCATGCAGACCAATACATGCAGGAACTGCGGAATATATGCCTATCTGAATCTTGAATGTAAATTATTGAGTCAACTCAGCGTCGAACAGACTAAACCGACAGGAGCTTCCTCATTTTGGTAAACAGGTCAGTATTTTCCCAGACCCCTGTAAATTCTTCTGCTCCGGGACCATAGGCGAACATAAGCACCTGAGTACCTGAATGATTGGCCATACCAGGCATCGACCACTTGGCTTCCACTTTACCTTCTGCTATGTTGCCATCCACCAAGCTCATGCCTGATGCCTCAGGACTACCCACCACCAGTACCAAAGTATTGCCATCCTTTTCTGCGAAGTCGAGAGTTTTACCAACTGCCCGATCCAAATCGATGGTTTCGTCACACAGCAGTTCAATGCGTCCGTTATGAGAAGCGCGATCCACATACATGTCGCCCACCATCAAGAAGAAACCCTTAGCGTTGTTTTGCAGAATGTTCAGGGCTGTCTCCACAGAGGCAGGAAACATATCACCGCGACCTTGTTGGATATTCGGATTGGATTGCTCGCCTGTGAAACCAGCCAGCTTACCATTCTTCACCTGCTTGATTTCATCAATTGAATTGCATACCTGCCAGCCTTTGTTCTTTAGTTCGTTAATAAGGTTACGATTGTCTTTACGTTCACCAAACTGCATGGCAGCTCCAGAGCCACCCTGACCGACAGAAGTTCCTTGACCACCAGGACGCTGTCCGCCCTGTCCACCGCCACCACCAGGGCCGAAACCACTCAGTACGCTTTTGGTAAAGAAGTCGCTTCCTGCACCTATGAACACGTCAATGTCACCATCCACAAAACCAGCTGTCAATGGCTCAAGAGCCATACGATTGGGTGCATGCCCCACAAAAGGCACAATGCTGCCTTCCACTAAAGAGTTGGCGGAAACGATACCAGCAGCCATTCCCTTCTCTTTCACCAATTCGGTAATATTTTTAATCGCCTTATTGTCAAGATCAACACTCACGGCACCTTTCTTGCTGTTGAAACCAGTGGCCAATGCCGTACTATGAGACGGAGCATCACCGCAGAACACATCGGCAGGATTAGTAGTCACCAGTCCAGCACTCTGCATACGGCTCAGGTTCAGCTTACCCTTGGCAGCAATCATACCTGCCTGCCATTGGCACACGCCCATGCCATCGGCAGATACCAATACAATGTTCTTAGGACTCTTGGCATTTGCCTTAGCATTTGTATGTTCACTTGCACTCACATGGGAAGCACCAAATGCCAACAATGGCAAGCTACCCAACAATTTCAATGATTCTCTTCTATTCATAATTCGTCTCTTTTTTATTTGATGGTGCAAAGGTACAGCCTTTATTCCACCTGTACCATTGACCTAGGTCAAGAAATCGTTTTTATTGGCTCTAAGCATCCTACTTTTCATTCTACTGAGAAACTCTGGTGTCACACCCAAGTAGGCAGCTATCTGCGCCTGTGATATGCGGTTGAGTAATTGTGGATAAGTTTCGCAAAACGACACATAACGTTCTTCAGCCGTACTGCCAAGCGTTTCCAGATGGCGTCGCTGCAGTAAGCATAATTCATTCTCTGCAATCACACGAAAAATGTTGTTGATACGTTTAGACTCCATGAACACATGCACCAAGGGATCAAGCTCCACCTTCATTACCGTTGTTGATTCTAAAGCATCTATATAAAGGCGTGACGGTACGCGATGGAAAAAACTGTCGATATCAGTCATCCAAGTGTTTTCGGGAGCAAACTTGATAATATGTCGATTGCCTTTATCATCGTCGCTATACATACGAAGGCAACCTTGCACCACAAACATGTAATAACGGCAACGCTCACCAGCCCTAAGTATCAATTCGCGACGTTTAAACACGCAGGGCTTGAAACACGCTACGACAAGACTTTTCTCTTCAGAGCTTAATGGCATCATCCCATCAAAAAATCCCAGCAATGAATCCGTTGAATTGTTTTTCATATCACGTGTAAAATATCGTTACAGCTTGTTGTCATAGTCAATAGCATAATGCCCATCAGGGTAATCTTGATTTATACAAATCAAGCATCTGCTCTGCCAACGGCACATACCATTTCTGCACTTCTTCTGCTGTGGGGGTATGATTACCCGGGAAGTGGAACGAATGGGTGTAGTGCTGCAAGAAGAGCGGCTCAAAGTGAGCCAAGGTGTCTTGTTCACCAAACAAGCCCCAGATGCGGTCCTTAAAGTCTGGAGTGCAATTGTTGAACTGTATGGCCTCCATCTCGGCAAACTCGGCAATCAGGGCTTCATCGATGACGAAATGCTGCTTGCCATCTTTACGGGGCGACTTGTACTGATGCTCCCCTATCCTGGCCTTCAGGAACGTTGTCATCTGGAAATGGGGATTGCCCAACAAAGCAGGAACGCCCACCACAGGAGCCACCATCTGAGCATAAAACGCACCACAGCTATTGCCTATCAAGAGATCAGGTTTCTCATCATCTATCAGTTCACGGATGAAAGCCAATGCCTGCTTCGGATGCATGGGCAGGTCGGGCGTAACCACCTCAGCACGACCCTCGAAAGCATCGCGCAACGCCAAGGCTGGCACACACTGTCCGCTGGCATAGAACCCATGTAGAAACACTATCTTCTTCATCCCGCTCTCAAACAATTTGTAAAGATAGGAAAAAAATATCAGCCCTGCAAAAAAAAACAACAAAGAGATAATTTTCCACACATTATTTCCTAATATTGTTTGGCGTTTAATAAAAATGTTGTAATATTGCAAACGCACACCTGTTATTCATATTAAACTAAACGCTGATGCCAGACAAAGCTCCATACCTAATATATAATACCGTGCGCGACGGATTGTTCCCTGACGCGTACAGAGACAGCTATCATGTACACATACTCTGTCACAAGGGAGAGATGCATTTCTCTACCGACAGGAAGCCATTTGTTTCTTCAGCTGGCCATCTGGTGATTTGGCAGATGACTACACCGATTCACGACATCACTTACTCAACAGACTTCGATGCCGACTTCCTGCTAATCGACAATGATTTCTTAGGGCTGTACAACCCCGAAATGATGTATGCCACCAAGGGCTATGTGTTCATAAAGAATCAACCCTCAATGTTGCTGAGCGAAGCAAGTCAGGAAATATTGAAAGAGGACTTCACGCAGTTTGAGACCCGCATACAGCGAGACCGCCAGCTGTTTCATGACGAAATCATTGGCAGGTTGCTGCAAATACTGTTGTTCGACCTTTGGAACGTGATAGAAGAAGAATTGGATCACACCGTGCTAGACGACAACCAGAGCCGCATCTTCCTGCAATTCCTCATGCAGGTGCAAGAAAACTGCACTACCGAGCGCGAGGTGCAATTCTACAGCGACAAGCTCTTCATCGTACCGAAATACCTCTCGCAGATTTGCAGAGAGGTAAGCGGACAGCCCGCCTCTGCCTGGATAGAATACTTCACTGCCGACAAGCTGAGGCGCATGCTCGACAACCCTCAGTTCACTTTCACCGACATTGCTGACCAGATGAACTTCTCCACCATGTCGTTCTTCAGCCGCTATGTAAAGAAGGTTCTTGGGGTCACTCCAAGCGAATATCGCAAGCAAAAAAGCTGATTCTGCACTTTGTGACAATTCCTTTGGCATCTGTGTAACAATTCCCTAATTATTACACTCTAACTTTGCATCCAGAAACCAAAACAATAAACAAGATGATGGATACAAAGAACATTTTCGAAAAACTTCGCGATGGTGATGCCGTGAACATGATGGACAAGGATTATGGTCAGGCCATTGCACACATGAATGATTGCAACAAAATCTGCTTCAAGATTAACACTACCGAGCCAGATATGGCTACTATCTGGCCTTTGGAGAAACAGTTGATTAGCGGATTAGACGAATCATCCTACATCATGCCTCCTTTGCAGATTGATTTTGGCTGTCAGATGCAGTTGGGCAAACAAGTATTTATCAATCATAGCCTTACCTGCATGGCGGCTGGCGGCATCACCATAGAAGATGGTGTGATGATTGGGCCTAATGTAAAGATCGTAACCGACAACCACGATTTCCAGAACCGTATGGTGCTGCGATGCAAGGGAGTGCATATCTGCAAGAACGCCTGGATAGGTGCCGGTGCCCTGATACTGCCTGGTGTCACCATCGGCGAGAATGCCATTGTGGCTGGCGGTGCCGTAGTCACCAAGAATGTTGAACCAAATACCATCGTAGGGGGGAATCCTGCAAAATTCATTAAAATGATTGATTGAATCTGTAATTTGTGACAGTTCCTGTGCATTATGGATAACAATAGGGTGAAAAGATTGCTGTAACTTTGCAGTATCAAAATTGAATGTATAACAAATAAAAATAGAATGAATATGAAAAAGTTGTTTTTTGCTTTAATGATGACGATTATGAGTACAATGACATTGAATGCCCAGAACGATCTGCAAGACCGTCTGGAATTGAAGAAACTGGTGGATACATTCTCCAATCTGGCGGATGTGAAGGATGTGGATTCACAGGTGCTGCTGTTTACCCCTGACGCTACCGTGCGCTCTAAGGGAACAGATTTCGTAAGGACTGGCCGCGACCAGATTGGCAGCGCTTTTGCCAATTATCTGGCTTTGTTCGACATTGTGTATCATCTGAACGGTCAGCAGACAGTAGAGATTGACGGCGACACAGCCAAAGGCACAGCCTACTGCTTTGTGACCCTGATTGGCAACGGACAGATGCAACAGAGTGGCGTACGCTATCAGGATACTTATGTTAAGGTAGAGGGCAAGTGGTACATCAAGGACCGTGAGAGTGACTTCATGTTCACCGACTTCCGTCCGTTGGGACAGCCACAGATGCCACAGATGAACAATCAATAACACTTAATCATTATGACAACAACATTATTGAAAGTATTGATCGTGTTCTTCTCTCATGCAGGGGAGAACTATGCAGTGGGAAACATTGAGGTGGGCAACACCAAGGTAGTGGCTGATTACATCCAGGCTTATACGGGTGCCGACCAGTTTGAGGTGGTGGCTGAAAAGAGCTACGACATGCCTTATCGCGACCTCATCAAGGTGGCGCAGGAGGAGCAGCGCAAAGGCGAGAAGCCCGCCTTCAAGGGCAGTGTGAACATCGACGACTACGATGTGGTGTTTGTGGGAACTCCCATCTGGTGGGGCACCTTCCCTCAGGTGATGTTCACCTTCTTCGACAAGTATGACCTGAACAACAAGACCATCATCCCCTTCACTACCCACGAGGGCAGCGGCTTGGGCAGTGTGGTCAACGACCTGAAGAAACTCTACCCCAACGCCAAGTTCGAGAAGGCACTGGCCATCAAGGGCTCTGATGTCCGTTCTTCAAAAGAGCGCGTAGAGAAGTGGCTGAAAGAGCTGGGATATTAATAAGATAAGAAGATTTATGGATTATCCATACATTTGGTCGTATTTTTAGTAAAAAAGGCAGCTTTATAAGGAGAATTAATGGCTAAAACAAAGGTGAATAATAGGAAAATTTGCTTAATAAGAACCCTAAATGACAACAATAGCGTCTATAAGGCTTATAAGAAAGGATTAAGGATAAGCAATGTAGATTTGATATAACTAACTAATATTCAACAACAAACATATATAAACATATATTCTAGGTAGTACAAACTGGTGTCATGGTGTCATGGTGTCATGGTGTCAATAAGATAATCAAAAATGACAGGTAAGAGAGTGATTTCCGGCTCACAATAACTATATATAAATAATTTTTTATATACCTTTGCACTGCTATTGAGAATCAACATCCAGCCATGAGCTCAAAGCAAGCCTCGATGTGCACTAAGTAGGATTGCAAAAC
>CACZRQ010000205.1 GCA_902783615.1 uncultured Bacteroidales bacterium
CACAAATGGCAGCCAATGCCTGCTTTGGCCGTCGTTTAATCCCCCAAGAAAATAAAAAAAACTTTAAAAATAGCTCCTGTTGGAACTTCAACGGGTCTAAAATGACTGCTTACAAATAATAAGGCGTGAGAGATTAAGGGTAGGGATGTGTTAAAGAGAAATATAAATTTGCGTTTTGTTTTGGTAATTTGATGAAAAGCTGTATTTTTGCAGGCGAAACGCAAATTTTTGATACGGATATGAGTAATGTAATCAGGAGGATAAAGGTCGGTGGGGTGACCAATATCGGTGAGGTGAGCATTCCACTGAGTGAGCTTACTGCACTGGTGGCTCCCAATAACTACGGCAAAAGCAATGTGCTGGTGGCTATGGAGTTTGGTGTCCGTTTCCTGACGGCAACGCCTTCCCAAAGGCACGAGATGATGTCGCAGAGGGGGCTCATCCCCATCAATACATCGATGGCGGGACGGACCTTTGAGTTCGAGGTCACAGGGACCTCGGAATTAATAGATAAAAGTGAAAAGATAAAAATTGACTATGAGTATGGTTACCGTTTTGAGTGGGCTACCACGAAGAGCGACCTGACGGGCCAGCGTATTACGGCTGAATGGCTGCGGGCCAAGAGCAATGATGAGCCTAAGTTCCGTCAACTGCTGAAGCGCGACTCTGCCACAGAGGCTCTGATGTTGCCCACAACGACAGGCCGGTGCAACAAGCTCGTGGCCGTGGATGCAGATGTGCTGGCGATTGACAGGTTGGTTGCGATGGAGAAGCTGTTCTTTGTCTCGCTAGTGCAGGCGCTTACGTCTATCAGTGTGTGCCGTGTGAATACGCTGGACAATCCTGATGGTATCTTCAGCCGACCTTATCCACAGAACGGTGTGGGTGGCTACAGCATTGCCATGCCTGGTGATGGCGAGATAGGTTATTTTATCAACAGTCTGCGGCACGAGGCTCCCGAACAGTACAGTTTGTTACGCAGTACGTTGCTGCAACTGCTGCCCGGCATCGAGGACTTTGAGCCTGTGCAGGTGGATCTTTCGCAAAGATCAGACGTGCCGTTCCAGATGCCCAACAGCTGGTTTGACATCCGTGTGAAAGAACGTCACAACAACCAATATACCAGCATCAACAGCGTTTCAACTGGTTGCAAGAAGATACTCTACGTGCTCTCTATGGCGGTGGCTGCTAGTCTGAATGGGGTGCAGTTGCTGATGTTTGAGGAGCTGGAGAACTCGGTGCATCCCCGTTTGTTGCAGAGCCTGCTGCAGGTGGTGACGACACTGGCTGGCGATACCCGTGTGATGACCACCAGCCACTCGCCTTTTCTGGTGAAATACCTGCGGCCCGAGCGCATTTGGCTGGGCTTGCCGTCATGTGAGGGTGTGGCAGACTTCCGCACTATCAAGCCAGGGAAGGTGAAGCGCGTGCTGCAGCTGGCTTCGGGCGAGGACACTTCGGTGGGTGAGTATCTGTTTGAGATGATGCTGGATGCGGAGGCTGAACCTGAGATGTTGGAAGAGTTTTTTGTGTAGGGTATGGCTGGCAAGGCTCACGTTGTGATTTTTGTGGAGGGCGATACCGACAAGTTGCTATTTGATGCCCTCGTGCGATACTATCGTCAGCTGTATGGTGCTGGTATTGCCTCGTGCGAGGTGCGCAACCTGCATGGTGTGTCGCGCTATATGAGCAAGGTCTCGGGCAAGCTACGCAACCAAATTATCCCTGCGGCAGAGAAGAAAGGAATGGAGGTCAGGGCAGTATGTTGTAGTTACGATACAGACGTGTTTGAGTATGCTGAACGACCTGTGGTGGACTGGAATCGTGTGGAGGCTGAGGTGAAGCGTATGGGCATCCGTAATTTCTGTCAGGTGAAGGTGGAGCAGATGATAGAGGATTGGCTGCTGGACGATATGGCGGGTCTGTGTGGGTATCTGAAGTTGAAGCGTAGGCCTGCCAAGTTGCAAGGCAAGAATGGTTATGAGCGGCTTAAGAGTCTGTATAAGGCCAGTGGTCAGGTGTATGTGAAAGGCTTTGGGTCGGAAGGATTGGTGGCTTCGCTCGATATGGGCGTGATACGAGAGAAACGTGCCGATGCGCTGAAGCAGCTGGAGATTTTGCTTGGGATCCCCTAGCATAACACCCCAAGATAGCATAAAACTAAGTAACTGTTCGGTGAAACCCGTCATTGCTCATAAAAACAATGTCCTTTAAATAAGCATATATTTCTGATTGTATGATTTTTACCAGTAAGAAACCAACCTCTATAGACTTATTAGAGAAA
>CACZRQ010000206.1 GCA_902783615.1 uncultured Bacteroidales bacterium
GGAACAGGAGCTGGAATGACCTTGGCCAGATGTAAAGGAAAATCTGATTTGGCAGCACCAAACATCAATCATGGCACTGGTGCCAGGATGAAACTGCGTTTCTTCCCATACGAGTTGAAGCTGAGGCATGTGTTTACTGTTTCGTCTTACTCTCGCACTACCACTCCCGATGTACAGGTGGAGATAGAGTATGATGGAGTGACGGGTTACGGCGAGGCTTCAATGCCACAATACTTGGGACAGACTGTGGAGAGTGTTACTGCTTTCCTGAATAAAGTGAATCTGGAACAATTTGACGATCCCTTCAAGATGGAGGAGATCCTTACCTATATAGATGGTTTGAGCGATGCCGACCCTGCTGCCAAAGCGGCTGTGGATATTGCTTTGCACGATTTGGTGGGCAAATTGTTGGGCGCTCCTTGGTATAAAATATGGGGCTTGGACAAAACATTAGCTCCCAGTACTACCTTTACCATCGGCATCGATACACCAGATGTGGTTCGTGAAAAGACCAAGGAATGTGCCGATTTGTTCAATATATTAAAGGTGAAGGTGGGCACTGAAAACGACAAGCAGATGATTGAAACCATCCGAGAGGTAACGAACCTGCCCATTGCTGTGGATGCCAACCAAGGTTGGAAAGATCGTGAATATGCCCTCGATATGATTCATTGGCTGAAAGAAAAGGGCATAGTAATGGTTGAGCAACCCATGCCGATTGCTCAACTGGACAATACGGCTTGGCTCACAGAACGCAGTCCATTGCCCATCTATGCTGATGAGTCGTGCCAACGCCTCAAAGATGTGAAGGGCTTGCAAGGAGCTTTCAATGGCATCAATATCAAATTGATGAAGTGTACAGGCATGCGTGAGGCCTGGAAGATGATAACTTTGGCCAGAGCACTCGATATGCAGGTGATGGTGGGGTGTATGACGGAAACCTCTTGCGCCGTGAGTGCAGCTGCCCAACTCTCTCCTGCTGTTGATTTTGCCGACTTGGACGGAAACTTGCTAATCTCAAACGACCGTTTCGAGGGTATGCAAGTGGTAAAAGGCAAGATTACCCTGCCCGATTCTCCAGGTATTGGCGTTAAGAAACTCTAATAGTGTGAAAATATGACGTACATTCATTTTTTCTAAATGTAAAATTGACAGACTTAGCCGTTAACCCCTGTTAAGCTGTTAAAGAATTTCGTTAAAAGAGGACAAAAAACTGTGACAAAAGATACAAGTGAACAAAATTTGCCGTTATTTTAACACCGAAAAGTTAAAAGTAACGGGAAAATTAACATTTAAAAGATAGAATATGAAACAGACAAAAACTTTATTAGGTATTGCAGCAATCGTATTGCTGAGTGCCGGCGTTGCAGGTGTGACCACCTATAAGCTGATGGAAAAAAACCAGTCTTCTGCCTCATTCTCTGATTTGTTTGAGCAGAATGATCATATGCGTTTGGCTTCTTACAATGGTGTTGAAGCACAGCCGGTGGATCTGACTGCAGCAGCTGAGGCTTCTGTGCATGCTGTGGTGCATATCCGTTCAACGCAGTTAAGCCGTACACAAACCGTACAGGATATGCCTGATATTTTCGACTTCTTCTTCGGAGATGGTCGTGGTCAGCAGCGTCAAATCCAGACTCAGCCTCGTGTTGGCTACGGTTCAGGTGTGATTATTTCTAAAGATGGATACATTGTTACTAATAACCATGTGGTGGAAGGTGCCGATGAAATTGTGGTGAAGCTGAACGATGAACGCGAGCTGAAAGGACGTTTGATTGGTACTGACCCTGATACCGACTTGGCGTTGGTGAAGATTGAAGGTAACGACTTCCCAACCATGCCTGTGGGTGACTCTGAAACCCTGAAGGTAGGTGAGTGGGTGCTGGCTGTTGGTAACCCATTCAACCTCAACTCTACTGTTACAGCTGGTATTGTGAGTGCCAAGGCTCGTTCTTTGGGCACTACCGCTTCTAATGGCCAGGCTGCTAACATTCAGTCATTCATTCAGACCGATGCAGCCATCAACTCAGGTAACTCTGGCGGTGCTTTGGTGAATGCCCGTGGTGAACTGGTGGGTATCAATGCCATGTTGTATTCTCCAACAGGTGCATATTCAGGCTATGGCTTTGCCATCCCAACCAGTATCATGACGAAGGTGGTGGCCGACTTGAAGCAATTTGGTACCGTTCAGCGTGCTCTGTTGGGTATTCGTGGTAATACTTTGGGTACTGACCTGACCATGAGTGAGGCTCAGGCTGAAGAGATGAAGAAGAAGATTGACGAACTGGGTGTGAAAGATGGTGTGTATGTGGCTGATGTAGTGGAAGGTGGCTCTGCTGCAGGAATTCTCCAGGCTGACGATGTGATTACCGCTGTTGACAACAAGAAGATTCATAAGTTCAGCGACTTGCAGGAAGCTTTGGCTCAGCATCGTCCAGGCGATAAGGTGAAGGTAACTGTGATTCGCAAGAAGAGCGAGAAGACCTTCGACATCACTTTGAAGAATTCTCAGGGAAACACCAAGGTGGTGAAGAGTGCCGATATGGATATCCTGGGTGCTGCTTTCCGTGCTATCTCTGAGGATACCAAGAAGGAATTGAACCTGAGCTATGGATTGGAAGTTACAGGTGTAAACAAGGGTAAGATGCAGGATGCTGGCATCCGCAAGGGTTTCATCATCCAGAAGGCTAACAACGAGACGATTCGCACAGAGGAAGACCTACAGACGGTCTTGAAGCAGGCTACCCAGTCGCCAGAGCAAGTGTTGTTTATCTCTGGTATATATCCAAGTGGCCGTCGTGCTAACTATGCCGTTGACTTGAGTCAAGA
>CACZRQ010000207.1 GCA_902783615.1 uncultured Bacteroidales bacterium
TCCTATCGACTTGGCTATCGAGCAGATGAAGAAGTTCATCGTGAAGTCATACGCTAAGAAGGGCGAGGATGTGGTGAACAAGAACTATGCTGCTGTTGATCGCGGTGGTGAATACCACACCTTGACGATTGACCCAGCTTGGGCTAACCTGCCAGACGATCCTAAGCCAGTGAACGACGACCCAGCATTCATCAATGAGGTGGTTCGTCCTATCAACGCTCAGGATGGCGACTTGCTGCCAGTATCTGCATTCAAGGGTATCGAGGATGGTACTTGGTACAGCGGCACCGCTAAGTATGAGAAGCGTGGTGTGGCTAACTTCGTTCCTGTATGGAATTCAGAGAACTGTATCCAGTGTAACAAGTGTGCATTCGTTTGTCCTCACGCAGCTATCCGTCCATTCGTAATGGATGCCGACGAGGCTGCTGGCATCGATGCTGCTAAGCTCCCAGTTCTGGCACCTGCTCAGTTAAAGGGCATGCAGTTCCGCATCCAGGTGGATGTGCTCGACTGCTTGGCTTGCGGCAACTGTGCCGATGTCTGCCCAGGCAAGAAGGGTGAGAAGGCATTGAAGATGGTGCCATTCGATCCTGAAGCTGAGGCTATGAAGAAGGAAGCTGCTAACTGGGAATACTGCGTGAAGAAGGTAAGCAGCAAGCAGAACCTGATCGATATCAAGCAGACTCCTAAGAACTCTCAGTTCGCTACTCCTCTGTTCGAGTTCTCTGGCGCTTGCTCAGGTTGCGGTGAGACTCCTTACGTGAAGCTGATCAGCCAGTTGTTTGGCGACCGTCAGATTGTGGCTAACGCAACAGGTTGCTCTTCAATCTACTCTGGCTCTGTGCCATCAACTCCTTATACCACCAACGCTGAGGGTCGCGGTCCAGCATGGGCTAACTCTCTGTTCGAGGACTTCTGCGAGTTCGGTCTGGGTATGACCCTGGCTAACGAGAAGATGCACCTGCGTCTGACTGAGACGATGCTGGCTGCTATCGCTGACGAGAATGTTCCTGCCGAGGCTAAGGATCTGTTCCAGCAGTGGGTTGACAACCAGAACGACGCTGAAAAGACCAAGGAGCTGTACAAGCAGATTGTTCCTATGGTAGAGGCTAACAAGGACAAGTGCAAGTATTGCGCTGTGGTTGCTGAGTTCCAGAACTATCTGGTGAAGCGCAGCCAGTGGATCATCGGCGGTGACGGTGCTTCTTACGACATCGGCTACGGTGGTCTTGATCATGTGATTGCTTCTGGCAAGGATGTGAACATCCTCGTAATCGATACTGAGGTTTACTCTAACACGGGTGGTCAGTCATCTAAGGCTACTCCTATCGGTGCTATTGCTAAGTTTGCTGCTGCAGGTAAGCGCGTACGCAAGAAAGACCTCGGTCTGATGGCTACCACTTATGGATATGTATATGTAGCTCAAATCGCTATGGGTGCCGACAATGCTCAGACCCTGAAGGCTCTGCGTGAGGCTGAAGCTTATCCAGGCCCATCTCTGATCATTGCTTACGCTCCATGTATCAACCACGGTTTGAAGGCTGGTATGGGTAAGAGCCAGGCAGAGGAAGCTAAGGCTGTTGAGTGCGGCTACTGGCATCTGTGGCGCTACAACCCAGCTCTGGAGGCTGAGGGCAAGAACCCATTCTCACTGGATAGCAAAGAGCCGAAGTGGGAAGGTTTCAAGGACTTCCTGAAGGGCGAGGTTCGCTATGCATCAGTGATGAAGCAGTATCCAGCTGAGGCTGACGAGCTGTTCCAGGCAGCTGAGGACAACGCTAAGTGGCGTTATAACAGCTACAAGCGTTTGGCTCAGAACAACTGGGGTGCTGAGTAATTATCTTTACACCATATTTATGATAATGGCGGGGCATTAAAGCCTCGCCATTATTGTTTTTATCCAAATAATTTGTACCTTTGCAGTGTTATAAACAAGTTAAGTCAATATGGATAGTCAGAGCAAGGTGATTTTCGAACGCAACAGCGTGGAGTTCGTTACGGTAGCTGCCCAATATTGCAGCTTCTTAGAAGAAGCACAAGAGGGCATGGAACGTGAAAAGTTCGTGGATACCGTGCTGATGATTCTACCCCTACTCTACGTCAAGGCTTTGCTCTTGCCTGAGATGGAGGTAATTGATGATGGCGAGGAGCTGGAAACTTGCGTAACAGAAGAGTCATATACGTTGATGAATGCACAGCTGGCAGATATCATGGGCGACAGGGATGATTACTTAGATGTGTTCGTGGAGGACATGAAATACAGCGACCAGCCCGTAACCCGTTATATCTCTGAAGGCTTGGCTGACATCTATCAAGACATTAAGGATTTCATCTTTGTGTTCCGACAGGGGGTGAACCTGAATATGCACAATGCCTTGGCTACTTGCCAGGAGAACTTCCGCCACTACTGGGGGCAGAAGCTGGTTAACACCATGCGGGCTTTGCATGAAGTGAAATTTATGATTGACAATTGACCATTGACAATTGACGATTAAACTATTGAATGATAATTAAAGATAAAATATCGAAGGAAGAGGTGAACGAAATGCCCAAAGTGGTATTCAATGGGCAGATGCTCGTGGTGGACACGCCAGCACAGGCCGACTTCGCCGTGCGATACCTGAGTCAGTACAACTTATTGGGTATCGACAGCGAAACACGTCCTGCTTTCAAGAAAGGCGAAGTCCACAAGGTGGCTTTGCTCCAGATAGCCACCGACGATCGCTGCTACCTGTTCCGCCTCAACAAATTCGGTATGACAATGTCGCTCATCCAGCTTTTAGAGAACCCACACATCACCAAGGTGGGACTCTCGCTGAAAGACGATTTCATGATGCTGCACCAACGGGCAGCCTTCGAGCCCCGCGGCATCATCGAGCTGCAGGAATATGTAGCCAAGTTTGGCATTAAAGACATGAGTCTGCAGAAAATCTACGCCAACCTGTTTGGATACAAGATATCGAAGTCGCAACGCCTATCCAACTGGGAGGCCGATGAGCTGACCATCCCCCAACGTGAGTATGCCTCTATCGATGCCTGGGCTTGCATCCAGATCTACCGTCGCTTAGAGGAGCTGCGCATTTCGGGCGACTATGAACTACAGATTGTGGAAGAACCCACAGAAGAAAAGAACAATGAACAATAATCATATATGTACAAAATCTATCTCAAATCAGGCAAAGAAGAATCGCTGAGACGCTTTCATCCCTGGGTATTCTCAGGAGCCATCAGTCGCGTGGAAGGCAAGGTGCAAGAGGGCGACTTGGTGGATATCTACACCTCACAGAACGAGTTCATTGCCCGTGGACATTACCAGATTGGCAGTATCATGGTGCGTGTGCTCACTTTCGATGAACAGGAAGCCATCGATGCCTCGTTCTGGAAAAACCGTCTGCACGAGGCTTACCAGAAACGTCAAGCCATCGGCATCGCCTCATATCCAGGCAACAACACATTCCGACTGGTACATGGCGAAGGCGACAATCTGCCAGGCTTGGTGATTGATATCTATAACCGTACCGCAGTGATGCAGGCACATTCTGCTGGCATGCACTACCAACGCATGGAGATAGCCCAGACTTTGATGGAAGTGATGGATGGCAAGATTGACCATATTTACTATAAATCGGAAACGACCCTGCCCTATAAAGCCGACTTAGGCCCTGAGAACGGCTTCCTGATTGGTGGCAGCAAGGATAATATAGCTGTTGAATATGGCTTGCAGTTCCACATCGACTGGCTAAAGGGGCAGAAAACAGGCTTTTTCGTAGATCAACGTGAGAACCGTGCGTTGTTGGAGCGTTACTCAAAAGGCCGAAGCGTGCTGAACATGTTCTGCTACACAGGCGGTTTCTCGGTCTATGCCATGCGAGGCGGTGCCCTCCAGGTGGATTCGGTAGATAGCTCTGCCAAAGCCATCGAACTGACGAAAAAGAATGTGGCACTGAACTTCCCCGATGACAAGCGACACAACGCATACGCCGAGGATGCGTTTAAGTTCCTCGATGAGATGGAGAAAGACAAATACGACCTCATCATTCTCGACCCGCCAGCCTTTGCCAAGCATCGCGATGCCTTGCGCAATGCCTTGCAGGGATACAGGCGCATCAATGCCAAAGCTTTCGAGAAAATCAGACACGGAGGCATCCTGTTCACTTTCTCCTGCTCGCAGGCTGTAAACAAGGACCAGTTCCGCACCTCTGTATTCACTGCAGCTGCTGCCTCTGGACGCAAAGTGAGCATCTTGCATCAACTCACGCAGCCAGCCGACCATCCGGTGAATATCTACCATCCCGAGGGCGAATATCTCAAGGGATTGGTGCTTTATGTGGAGTGAAAGTTTAAATAATGTTAATATAAGTGCGATTTTAGGCAATATTTGTGTTGCATAACATAATAATGTTTACCTTTGCACTGTGTTTTTCATGGTATTAGATTTAAGGTTGACAAAGATTGGGTGTCTGTGATAGATACCCTTCTTTTTTTATACCCTCATCCGTGCACATATTTCACAAAAAAGCATTATCTTTGCATCACTAAAAACAAAGAAACGATGAACCTGAAAGTACGACTTATCATTATGAACTTCCTGCAGTTTGCCGTGTGGGGAGCTTATCTCACCTCTATGGGTAGTTATTTAGCCAACGCCAACCAAGGCGCTCACATCGGTGCATTCTATGCCATGCAGGGCATCACCAGCATCTTCATGCCAGCACTGATAGGCATCGTAGCCGACCGTTGGATTCCGGCACAGAAGATGATGGGCATCTGCCACTTCATATCCAGCAGCTTTCTGCTGGCTTTGGCCTACTATGCCATGCAGATGGGTACCGATGCCAGCTTTGGCGTACTGATAAGTCTCTTTGCGGTGGGCATAGGATTCTACATGCCTTCGTTGTCACTTTCATACTCAGTGGCTTACAACGCTTTGGAGAAAGCGAACATGGATACCATCACCGCTTTCCCTCCCATCCGCATTTTCGGAACCATCGGCTTCATCTGCACCATGCTGCTGGTTGATGTGCTGGGCTATCAAACCACCTACATGCAGTTTGTGGTGTCGGGCGTACTGGGCATTCTGTTGGGATTCTTCTCGATGTCATTGCCCGAATGTCCTGTCAACAAGAGTAAAGAGAAGAAATCATTGGTAGATGCCTTGGGACTCAGGGCCTTCACGTTGTTCAAAGACCGCACCATGGCCACCTTCTTCATCTTCTCGTTGTTGTTGGGTGTGGCGCTGCAGCTCAGCAACAGCTATGCCAATCCGTTCATCACCAGCTTCCAAGACATACCAGAATATGCCAACACCTTTGGTGCCAACCACGCCAATGCACTGATATCCCTCTCACAATGCTCTGAAACGTTCTGCATCCTGCTTATCCCGTTCTTCATGAAGCGAATGGGCATCAAGAAGGTGATGCTGATGGCTATGCTGGCATGGGTGTTCCGCTTCGGCTTGTTTGGGGCAGGCAACCCAGGCAGTGGCGTGTGGATGTTCATCCTCTCCATGATTGTCTATGGTGTGGCTTTCGATTTCTTCAATGTATCTGGTTCACTGTTCGTCAACCAGTTTACCGACAAGAGCATGCGAAGCAGCGCACAGGGTCTGTTCATGCTGATGACCAATGGCATCGGTGCCACCTTGGGCACATTAGGTGCACAGAACGTCGTGAATTACTACACCCAGAATGTGGATGGTAAGATGATAGGCGACTGGAGCAGTGTATGGTATATCTTCGCCGCTTACTCATTGGTCATAGCCATCCTCTTCGCCATCTTCTTCAAGTATGACTTTAAACCGGAAGGAAAGAAATCAGAGTAAGTCAACCTCATGAAAAAGAACGAGAAAATACAGTTGCAGTTAGAGAGCATCAACTCGCTCAATGATGACCCCAACACCTGTCGGGTAACCATGCGTACCTTCGACACCAATGATGTCTTGTCAATCAACACCGGTGTCTTCGAGGGTCGTGCCATCTTCTTTGGGGCAAAAGGCATACAACAGAATCGCCCCATGACTCACGACCTGTTTGCTGCCATCTTGAAAGCCATGGGGACAAAACTTTGGCGCGTGGTGATCTACCGCGTAGAGAAGGGTGTATATTACTCTTACCTGTATCTACAAAAAGAATATGGGGTGATGCGAGTGGATGCCCGCACCAGCGATGCCTTGGCCTTAGCCGTACGCATGGGAGCCCCCATCTTCACATATAAGGAACTGCTGCTGAATGCTTTGATTGGCAAGGATTGCTTCATCAAAGTGGAAGAGGACTTGGATGAATTCAAGGACATAGAAGTGATCAGTCCTGGCATCGACTCACTCAAGAAACAACTTGAGGAGGCGATTGCGAAAGAGGACTACGAGAAAGCTGCCATGTTAAGGGATCAGCTGAAAGAATTGGGAGGTGACAAAGCTTAATCATCATGCACGTCTTCTATACACCAGACATCGACCGTACTCAGGAACTGCCTGAGGAAGAGGCAGCCCATGCCGTGCGTGTGTTGCGGTTACAGCCTGGCGAAGAGGTAACCCTCACCGATGGCAAAGGTCATTTCTATCGGGCTGAGATCAGCATAGCCGACAAAAAGCATTGCTTCGTACGGGTGTTGGAAAAGCAGCTGCAGGCTCCTCTCTGGAAGAATCACATCCATTTGGCTGTAGCCCCCACGAAGAATATGGATCGCATGGAGTGGCTGGCTGAGAAGGCTACCGAGATTGGTCTCGACGAACTCACTTTCTTGGATTGCCGCTATTCTGAACGCAAGGTCATCAAGACGGAACGTATTGAGAAGATTCTGGTGTCTGCCATCAAGCAGTCATTAAAGGCTCGCCTGCCTCTCCTGCATAGCATGACGGACTTCAAACAGTTTGTTTCCCAGCCGTTTTCTGGGCAGAAGTTCATTGCCCACTGCTATAAAGAAGAGCGTCAGGAGCTGAAGGATATCATCCATTCAGGCGAAGATGCCGTTGTCCTTATCGGCCCCGAAGGTGATTTCAGCGAGGAAGAGGTTTCCCTCGCCCTCTCTCATGGCTTCATTCCCATCACGTTAGGGCCGTCACGCCTCCGCACTGAGACAGCAGCGCTTGTGGCAGTTCACATCATTAACCTGCTTAACTATTAATTCGCAATTGATGCCTTTAGGGGTTATAATCAATTATTGGTGTCCGATAAAATTTAGCGATGATATAGTAGTTGATACATTGCCCAGTTAGGATAAGTTCTATTTTTGTGCTTTTAATTTATGACGCTGAAAATCGCGAGTAAGCGAGAGGAGAGCCAAGCTTGCTTAAGCTATCCCGAGCGTGAGCGATTTGCGATAGAAA
>CACZRQ010000208.1 GCA_902783615.1 uncultured Bacteroidales bacterium
ATTCTCCCACGGTGAAGTGCAGCATGCCTGTGCCAGAAGCCTCGAGTTCGATGAAGCCCACCTCGTCGTACCAGAAGTCGTAGATGATGGAGCCATTCTTGCTCAATTGACCATTGACGATTGACGATTGACAATTTTTCAGTGCAATCACATCTTTGGGTTTGATAATCACCTCATCGTTGATACGGGTGTTGGGAGAAACAGTTGGGTCATTAAATCGAGGGTCAGACTCTACTGGCATCCAATTTTTCTGGTTGATTGACGATTGACGATTAACGATTGACAATTCTGCATTTTCCTTCAACATCAATGCAGGCAACTGCTTCTGGGTAGTAACCTTGAACAGCAGTTGGTGTTTGCCTTTCGACAACTGTCCATTGAATGCCTTGCCGTTATCAGTCACCTCAACGCTCTGCGAACCAGCAGCGGCATACTCCAACGTGGTGGCAGTCTGGGCCACGACATCCACCTTGAACCAAGTCATCTCCTGCATGGGGTTGAACTTACCCACATACCCCACATCCATGCATCGCTCGTGGCTCCGTTCCCTCAACCATTGCTGACGATAGGCCGCCAGCTGCCCAGGGTACCACATATATGATTGACAATTGACAATTGACGATTGACCATTAGCCAATGACAACTGACCATTAATCACTACATCGGGATCCAACACGGGATCGTATATTTTCTGAGCTTTACCAAACAAGCTCAAAAACAATAAAATCCACAAACAAACTATCTTCTTCATATATATAATAATCGTCAATAGTCAATGGTCAATCGTCAATAATGAAACATCTTAACTTTCAGTGCATTCACCTTATCGTAGGTGGCAAACACATTGCGCTCATCGCCATTCAGCAGGCGACCAGGGATGAACTGGCCATTCTCAAAACGGCCTTCCCAAATACTGTCGTACCCACAGAAACGACTCTTCACGCCATCCTTCAACTTGATATCGGCATTGAAACCATAGCCCACCACATAAAACTCATCGGTTGCGGTCTGCACAATCAGGGCACCTCCCTGCTCTATTTGCTTCTGTTCACCCTCAGCCTGGAAACCTCCTCCAGCTGGAGCCATCAAGGCACCAATGTCGAAACTCTTGCGCGGACTGAATGTGAGCACATAGTCGCCCATCTCCACGCTGTCTGTCTCGCGACCCGTATAGAGGTAGATGCCCCGCATCTTGTCACTGCCTAGATTATCGGTAATCAGACTGCCCATCTGCTGCATCTGGTCGTAGCTCTCTGCCAGCAGGCGATGCTGCTTCTCCAGTTGCGGCGTCAACTCACTGTCCTCATAGTCAATGCCGAAAGGCGAGAAAGCGATGGCATCGTATTCACCTATTATATATAAACCACGGGCACCAATCAACGTACTTTCAGGAATCAAGATTGGATTGCCCTTCCACGAGAACGCCTTGCCAATCCAGTCGAGCTGCTGCATGTAACTGTTGGGAGTCAGGATGTCGATGCTGGGGGCAGCGGCCTTGTAGATGTCGAAGAATTCAGGAATTGAGCAGCCATTGCCCAAGCTGTTGCCTCGTGTATTCATGCCAAACACGCTGGCGTTGATGAACACAGGCAGCGGATACACCTCCTTACCTGCCTTCGCCATCTGCTCCAGATAGTTGGCATAGCCGTAAGCCGTAAACAGATGCTCCGTCATATTGCGGATGGGGTTCTCGGCTTGGTTGTTCACCTCACTCTTGCCGAACAAGTCCTCCCAATTGCCTGTGGTCTTATTGCCATATTTTGCCCAAACTTGCTCTAAGTCAGGCTGCAGGCTGCCCTTGTTGATTTTCAAGTAATCCACAATCTGTTGGGGCACTTGCGCCTTCCAGGCTTTCTCGGCAGCGGCACTGTGGTCGCGAGGAGTTCCCCTCAGTCCTGGCTCGTTCTGCAACTGAATCATCACCACCGTATGGTCTTTATCCACCTCCTTAATATGCTGCAGGAAAGCTAAGTATGCCTTCGTATCAGCCTTCAGGATCTCCTGTCCATACACCGAGATATGCTCCATCTCGTTCCCCTTGTCATCCACAGCATGCGGATATTTCTTGGGATTGGTCTTCACCCAAGTGGGGGCATAGGTCATCATGGGGTTCTTGAACGCGCCAAACCACAGGAACACCACCTTCATCTGATGCTGACGGGCTTCCTGCATGATGCCATCCACCAGCGTGAAATCGTATTTCCCCTCCACAGGCTCCACCAGTTCCCAGCTGGCTGTGGCAATCACCGAGTTGAGGTGCATGGCCTGCAACTTGTTCCACACTTGGTTTTCCTGCATGTAGCTCAGCGACGAGGCCGTTGAGTTGTGCAATTCACCACAATACATCACGAAAGGTTTGCCATCCACCATCAGGCAAGTGCTGCTTCCCACCTTCTGCAGCGATGGAATCTGTGCCGAAGCGGCAACAGCCAGCGTCAGCAGTACGGTAAACAAGGTTTTTTTCATAGTCATCATCATTTTTTTTGCAAAGATAGCAGTTTTTTCGTGGCAAACCTCATTTTTTTCGAATATGATGTGGTATTATCAAAAATTATTTGTAACTTTACGGCGATTGTACACCCATGTGTGATAATATTAAAAACGATAATACCATGAATAGAAACGAAAAATTTGTCATTACGATTAACCGTGAGCTGGGTACCGGAGGACGCAGCATCGGAAAGAAACTGGCTGACAGGCTGGGAGTTAAGTTCTATGATAAGGCTGTCATCAAAGCCTTGAAGGAAAAATTCCACCTCACAACAGAGGAAATCGAGAAGTTGAAAGCACAGAAAGAAGGCTGGTGGGCAGAGTTCCAGCGCCGTGTGGTGCCATTTGCTGATGTAAGCAATGGCGGTGGCGATAACAGCGATTCTGAAATCATCACCACCGAAGAGGTGTTCAACACCGAGACAGAGATTATCAAGGGCATTAATGAGGGCGAGTCGTTCGTCATCACAGGCCGTAGCGCTTTCTATATTCTGAAGAATCATCCAAACCATCTGAGTGTCCTGATTCAAGCTCCATTGGAGCAACGCATCAAGCGTGTGATGGAGCGCCAGAGTCTGACTCGCGAGGCTGCCGTTAAGGTGATTCTGAAGGTGGACGAGGGTCGTGAGAATTATGTGAAGAAGTTCTGTGGCACCTCTCGCTATGATACTCGCAACTACGACTTGGTGATTTCGATGCAGGGCATCAAGGAGGACGATGCTGTGGATATCATCATGGATTATATCTACAGGCAGGGTCAATAACCATTTAGAGCATTTCTCTTACCTCTATTGCATCCACACATCCATGGATGCTGATATTCAGAAGGCAGCCCAATCCAATCGGCTGCCTTCTTTCATTTAGATATTGATTGATGACGCTGAAAATCGCGAATAAGCGAGAGGAGAGCCAAGCATGCTTGAGCTATCCCGAGCGTGAGCGATTTGCGATAGAAAGTGTCATCCTAATCATATCCGCGGGTTCGTGACAGAATTGTTGATAGATGACGCTGAAAGCGTCACCGTATAATAGCCGCGGGTTCGAAGAACCTGCGGAACATGATGTTACATCTATAATTGCACGCTGAAAGTGTGCCCTGTTTAGTGGCAGTTTTATTGTTATGATGCTGAAAGCATCACCCTTATAATAGCCGCGGGTTCGAAGAACCTGCGGAACACGATGGTTCATCTATAATTGCACTCTGAAACAACGGAGCAGCGAGAGCA
>CACZRQ010000209.1 GCA_902783615.1 uncultured Bacteroidales bacterium
CCGCCATCGATGAAGGATGCACCAAGTCGTCGGCATAGAAACGATAGTCGCGCAACTCGTCCATCAGCAACTCGTAAGCTGGGAAATAGAGCACCTTATCGGGATACAGTTGCTGCAACTGGTCGATGGCCAACAGCAAGGTGGCCTTGCTGAGCTGGTTGGCATGAAGCCCATCGCGGATGTGGCGAATGGGACTCACCGTGAACAACACCCTGCAAGCTGGGTTCACCTGCCAGATGGCTTGCAGCAAATCAGTGTAGGTATGAACAATCTCCTGTTGGCTCAACCTACGGCGATTGAATTGCTTCTCAGGCAATTTGTGACAATTGGCCACCACCTGTCCCGTTTCTTTCAACTCGTACACATAAGCCGAGCCAAAGGTGATGAACAGGCAGGAAATCTGCTTCAGCACATCGTGGCAAGCATCGAGCGAACGATGGATGTTTTCCTGCAAACTTTCGAGTGTTGGTGCCGAAAAATCGCCATGAAACAAGTAGCTGTGCCATAATCCCTCGTGAGAGAAAAAATTTTCCCTCGTGGGGAATGAATTTTCCAGCAACATCCGCAAGGAAGTGGCGATGCTCATGGGATTGTAGAGCACCCCGAAAGGATTGACCTGACAATTGAACTTGGCATCCTGCAAGCGCAGTCCTATTTCGGAAACGAAGCATGAACCCATCAGCAACAGCTGGTCGCTGTAGCCAAACAGAGGCTTCATCTTTCCTATTTCTACGCTTGTAAAGAGGTTCATATCGATATTTTTTCGTATCTTCGTGCAAAGATAACAATTTATTTATGTATTTTTGCATCCAAAGTGGAATAAAAATGAATGACGAAAAACCAACATATAGCCTGCTTGAACAGATCAACGACCCTGCAGATTTGAGAAAACTGCCTGTAAGTCAGCTGAAACAGGTGTGCAAGGAGCTTCGCGACGACATCATCAAAGAGGTGTCGCGCAACCCTGGCCACTTTGGTTCAAGTTTGGGTACCGTTGAACTGACCGTAGCCTTACACTATGTTTTCCAAACCCCCGACGACCTGATTGTGTGGGATGTGGGGCATCAGGCATACGGGCATAAGATCCTGACTGGTCGCCGAGAGGCCTTTGCCACAAACCGTCAGTTCAAGGGCATCCGTCCCTTCCCCTCGCCTGAGGAAAGCGAATACGACACCTTTGCCTGCGGACACGCATCCAACTCTATCTCAGCTGCTTTGGGTATGGCTGTAGCTGCCCAGCTGAGGGGTGAGAAGGGCAAACATGTGGTGGCCGTGATAGGCGATGGCAGCATGAGTGGCGGTTTGGCGTTCGAAGGATTGAACAATGCATCGTCAACCCCCAACGACCTGCTGATCATCCTCAACGACAACGACATGTCGATTGACAACAGCGTGGGAGGCATGAAGCATTATCTGCTGAATCTGACCACCACAGCCAGTTACAACCAACTGCGCTACAAGGCTTCGAGGGCGATGGAGAAGATTGGCTTGCTGAACGAAGAACGCCGTAAGATGCTGATTCGCTTGGGCAACAGCCTGAAATCGATTGCCGCCAACCAACAGAACATTTTCGAAGGTCTGAACATCCGCTATTTCGGACCTATCGACGGACATAACGTGGAGGAGATTATCCGCGTGCTGAACAACATCAAGGACATGAAGGGCCCCAAGCTGCTGCACCTGCACACCAAGAAGGGCAAAGGGTTCAAACCAGCAGAAGAAGACCCCGCTTTCTGGCATGCAACCAGTAAGTTCAACCCAGAAACGGGTGAGCGCATTCCTGAGAACAACGAGGATTTACCACCTAAGTATCAAGATGTTTTCGGAGAAACGCTGGTGGAACTGGCCAAGCAGAACGAACGCATTGTGGGCATCACACCCGCCATGCTGCAGGGCAGTAGCATGAACAAGTTGATGGAGGTATTCCCAGAGCGAACGTTCGATGTGGGCATTGCCGAAGGGCATGCGGTGACTTTCAGCGGAGGTTTGGCAAAAGAGGGTTTGCAACCATTCTGCAGCATCTACTCAGCATTCATGCAGCGAGCTTTCGACCATATCATCCACGATGTGGCCTTCCTGAAATTGCCTGTGGTGTTCTGCTTGGATAGAGCAGGCCTTGTGGGTGAAGATGGCCCCACCCATCATGGTATGCTGGATATGGCTGCCCTGCGTCCCATCCCCAACCTCACCATCGCCTCACCGATGAACGAGGTGGAGTTGCGCCACCTGATGTTTACGGCTCAATTGCCAGGCAAGGGTCCGTTTGTGATCCGTTACCCCAGAGGACGGGGAATCAGCACCGATTGGCATCAACCCATGCAGGAGATTCCTGTGGGCAAAGGCAGGAAACTGAAAGATGGTCAAGACATAGCAGTCATCACCATTGGTCCTATCGGCAACTTGGCCAGCAAGGCCATCGAGCGGGCTGAGAAGGAGAAAGGTTTGAGCATTGCCCACTACGACCTGCGCTTCCTGAAGCCTTTGGATACAGAGATGCTGCACGAGATTGGTCAACGTTTCAAACACATTGTAACTGTGGAAGATGGCATACGAAAAGGCGGCATGGGAAGTGCCGTACTGGAGTTTATGGCCGATCATGATTATACCCCTCAGGTGAAACGCATCGGCATCCCTGATGTGTTTGTGGAACATGGTTCACCTGATGATTTGTATCATCTTTGTGGGATGGATGAAGAAGGGATTTATAAACAATTGACGATTGAACATTGACAATTGACAATTGACGATTGACGATTATATTGTAAAGCGATGAAAATAATTATAGCTGGAGCTGGAGCAGTAGGCACTCATTTGGCCAAGCTGCTTTCACGAGAGAATCAAGACATCTATCTGATGGATGAGAGCGAAGAGAAACTCAGTGCGCTGGGGAACAACTTCGACCTCATGACGGTTGTGGCCTCTCCCATCTCCATTCAAGCTTTGAAGGATGCAGGAGCCTCTGATGCCGACCTGTTTATCGCAGTCACCCCAGATGAGAGTACGAACTCGATGGCTTGCATGCTGGCGCGCAGCTTGGGTACCAAGAAAACGGTGGCACGCATCGACAAGTATGAATACATCGAACCTAAGAATCAGGAGTTTTTCAAACGGATGGGCATCGGCTCGCTCATCTATCCTGAACATTTGGCAGCTAAGGAAATCGTTTCATCCATCCGCATGAGTTGGGTGCGCCAATGGTGGGAATTCAGCAACGGAGCATTGATTCTGGTAGGAGCCAAGCTGCGTGAGAAAGCTGAGATTCTGAACATTCCATTGAAAGACTTGGGCTCGCCTGACCTGCCCTATCACGTGGTAGCCATCAAACGAGGCAGCGAAACCATCATCCCTGGTGGTAACGATAAGTTAAAGCTATACGACATTGTATATTTCACCACCACCCGCAAGTATGTGCCATACGTGCGCAAGATTGCTGGCAAGGAGGATTACCCCGATGTGCGCAATGTGATGATTATGGGAGGTAGCCGCATCGCCATCCGAACAGCGATGTATGTCCCCGATTATATGCAGGTGAAGATTATAGAGCAGAACATTGACCGTTGTCATTACCTGACCACCATGCTGAGCGACAAGACCATGATTATCAATGGTGATGGACGCGATTTGGATTTACTGATGCAGGAGGGTTTGCAGCACACCGATGCCTTTGTGGCGCTCACGGGCAATAGCGAAACGAACATCCTGGCTTGCCTGGCTGCCAAACGCATGGGTGTGGAGAAAACGGTGGCCGAAGTGGAGAACATCGACTATATCAGCATGGCCGAGAGCCTGGACATCGGAACGGTGATCAACAAGAAACTCATCGCCGCTTCCCACATCTATCAGATGATGCTGGATGCCGATGTGAGCAATGTGAAGTGTCTGACATTTGC
>CACZRQ010000210.1 GCA_902783615.1 uncultured Bacteroidales bacterium
CCGTCGATGGTACCGCAACCGGTAACGACGCCATCACCTAAGAAGTGCTTCTTCTCCTGACCGAAGTTGGTGCAACGATGCTGCACAAACATGTCGATTTCCTCGAAGCTGCCTTCATCCAACAGCATAGTGATGCGCTCACGAGCTGTATATTTACCTTTAGCGTGCTGCTTTTCGATAGCCTTTTCGCCACCGCCCAGACGAGCCTTAGCACGAAGCTCGATCAGTTCTTTAATCTTTTCAACCTGATTACTCATTGTATTGTAAGGATTATGTTTATTTATTGGGGTTTTCACAAAGTTCTGTCAGCACGGCTGCAGTTGATTTCGGGTGCAGGAACGCGATGTTCAGACCCTCAGCGCCCTTGCGGGGAGCCTTGTCGATCAGGGCGATGCCCAGACCTTCAGCTTCTGCCAATGCATTGGCTACGCCGTCTTCAATGCAGAAAGCCAGGTGATGCATACCGCCACGGCCTCCGTTCTTCTCGATAAACTTAGCGATGGTGCTCTCAGGGCTTGTGGGCTCCAACAGCTCCAGCTTCACTTCACCAACCTTCAGGAAAGCAGTCTTAACCTTCTGGTCCTCGACTGTTTCGATGTTGTAACACTTCAGTCCTAAAACATTCTCGAAATAAGGGAGAGCTTTCTCAATGCTGGGCACTGCAATACCCAGATGCTCAATGTGTGAAATCTTCATTTGTTTATAGTTTAAAAATTAGTAAATTTCTATTTGTGTGCAAAGATACACATTATTATTAAGAGTAGAAAATATTTTTGCGTCTAATTATTGTCAAAATAATACAATTTGCATTATCTTTGCTCCATCAATAACATTTAAAGGAAATAAACATGTCTGAATTAGCCCCTTTGATTGCCGATTTGGCGTTGATTCTGGTTTGTGCCGGAGTGATGACTTTGCTGTTCAAGAAACTCAAGCAACCCTTGGTGTTGGGTTACATCGTGGCAGGCTTCCTGGCCAGTCCGCACCTCAGCATCACCCCATCGGTAGTGGATAGTGAGAATGTGCATCTGTGGGCCGACATCGGTGTTATCTTCCTGCTCTTTGCCTTAGGTTTGGAGTTCAGTTTCAAGAAGATAGTGAAGGTGGGGGGCTCAGCTGTCATCGCTGCCTGTACCATCATCTTCTGTATGATATTCTTGGGGGTGAGCGTTGGAACGCTTTTCGGTTGGAGCCGCATGGACTGCCTCTTTTTGGGCGGTATGTTGGCCATGTCATCCACGACGATTATCTATAAAGCCTTTGCCGATCTGGGACTCTTCAAGAAGCAATTCACCCAACTGGTGATGAGCATTCTCATTTTGGAGGACATCCTCGCCATCGTGCTGATGGTTTTGCTTTCCACAATGGCTGTCAGCAACAAGGTGCAGGGCTTGGAGCTCCTCATGAGCATCGGTAAACTGGGCTTCTTCCTCATCCTTTGGTTTGTGGTGGGCATCTGGCTCATCCCCTTGTTGCTGCGCAAGACCCGCAAACTCATGAGCGACGAGACGCTCCTCATCGTCTCTTTGGCCTTCTGCTTCTTCATGGTGGTCATTGCTGCTCAGACTGGCTTCTCAGCAGCCTTTGGCGCTTTCATCATGGGTTCCATCCTGGCTGAAACCATTGAAGCTGAGCACATCGATCATCTTGTGAAACCCGTCAAGGACCTCTTCGGAGCCATCTTCTTCGTGTCGGTTGGTATGATGGTCGATCCCAACATGATTGTGGAATATGCTGTTCCCATCTTGGTCATTACCCTCACCATCCTCTTGGGACAGAGCATCTTCGGTTCTATGGGTGTGTTGCTTTCGGGGCAGACCCTCAAGACTTCCATGCAGTGTGGTTTCAGCTTGACGCAGATTGGTGAGTTTGCTTTCATCATCGCTTCTTTGGGAGTGTCGTTGGGTGTTACCAGCGACTTCCTCTATCCCATCGTAGTGGCTGTGTCGGTCATCACCACCTTCCTTACACCATATATGATACGTGCGGCTGAGCCGGCTGCCAATTTCGTGGAGAGTCACCTGCCTGTCAAGTGGAGAGATACCTTGGCACGCTATGCCACGGGTACGCGTACGGTCAATCACGACAGCGACTGGAAGCGATTCCTCGTTAAGACCAGTCGTAATGTGGTGATATATAGCATTGTGTGTGTGGCTATTGTAGCCATCTTTCTCAAGTTCGTGCATCCTTTCGTCACGAGCATTTTGCCTGGGGTGTGGGGCGACCTCATCGTGGCTGTTGTCACCATTTGCTTCCTGGCCCCTTTGCTCAGGGCCATCATGGTGAAGGGTAACCACAGCGATGAGTTTGCTACCTTGTGGCTCGACAACAAGAACCATGCTCCCTTGTTAGCCACTGTGATTTTCCGAGTGCTGATAGCCGTCTTGTTCCTGATGTTCGTCATCTCTTCTTTGTTCGAGATTTCTACCGGCTTGATTTTTGGGGTGGCTTTGATCTTGGTCACGGGCATGATCATTTCCCGAAGCCTCAAGAAGCAATCCATTAAGATTGAGAAGATTTTCCTCGAAAACCTGCGCTCGCGTGAGGTGAAGGCTGAGTATTTGGGAACCAAGAAGCCGCAGTATGCTGGTAGGCTGATGTCGAAGGATATCCACCTGGCCGATTTCGATGTGCCTGCTGAGGTGGATTGGGTAGGTAGTATGCTGAAAGACCTCAACTTCGGTAAGTTATATGGCGTTCATGTGGTATCGATCTTGCGAGGCAACAAGCGCATCAATATCCCGAAGGCCAACGACCGTGTGTTCCCGGGCGACAAGATTCAGGTGATTGGAACCGATGCTGAATTGGCACGTTTCTGTGAGGTGATGCAACCCAAGATCGACATGGACGAGGATCTGTATGAACGTGGTGAGATGATTCTGCGTCAGTTTGTGATTGATGAAGATTCTCAGTTCTTGGGTAAGAACCTGATAGAGAGTGGCATCCGCAACCGCTACCATTGCATGATTGTTGGTGTGGAGCGAGGCAACAACGAGCTGCATGCTGCCAACCCGCAAGAGCTCTTCCAATTTGGCGACGTAGTCTGGATCGTTGGTGAACGTGCCGATGTCCAGCAGGTAGTAGGAGGGGGATACGCGATTAACTATGAGTGATAAAACGCTTCGCGTTTTTGAGTATCGCGCTTTGCGCGATTGAGTAGTTGCTGCGCAACTTGGATAAAACGCTTCGCGTTTTTGAGTATCGCGCTTAGCGCGATTGAGTAGTTGCTGCGCAACTGGATGAATCGCTGACGCGATTTGAGTATCGCGCTTAGCGCGATTGAATGGTTGCTTCGCAACTTCAATCATGCGAAGCATGATGTCAAAATCAGCTTGCTGATTTGTCAAGTTTGAGCTTGCTCAAACTCTCAATTGGGCAAAAATCGTTTAGATTTTGCCCAATATCTTGTCCATCACCCAATTCGTGAGCGTAGCACTCTCTCCATCGCACGAACAAACCTTGTGGTCGAGCAGGTGATCAACTACCGCCTGAATGATAGGCTGTTGCAAATACGTCGGATTCTCCACCACAATATCCTCACACTTCTCGCCCGTACAAAGCTGGATAGGCTCGTAGGTGTAGATGGAGAAGCTGATGGTACCTTTGTCGCCAATCACCACGATGCGGTCTTCACGTGCCGATTCCTGCGCTACGAAACACCACGACCCACTGCCCACCAGTCCGCTCTCAAACTGGAAGCAGGCACTCAGCGAGTCCTCCACCTGGTAGAGTCCGCCTCTATTAGCCTTATAGCCAGAGGCTTCCAGGATAATACCGAAGATGTACTGAATCATGTCTATCTGATGCGGGGCGAGGTCGTAGAAATACCCCCCTCCGGCAATGTCGGGTTGCAAACGCCAGGGTTGGGTGCCCGAATAGTCCAAATCACGTGGAGGCACAGCAAAGCGGATCTGGATGTTGGCGATATTGCCAATCGCTCCATCCTCCACCAATTGCTTCACCTTCTGGAAATAAGGCAGATAGCGACGGTAGTAAGCCACAAAGCAGGGCACACCCGTCTCCCTCGAGATGCGGTTGATGCGGCAGCATTCCTCGTAGGTCACTGCCATTGGCTTCTCGATATACACTGGCTTCCCGGCCTTCATGGCCATGATGGCGTAAGTGGCATGCGAGGATGGGGGAGTGGCAATATACACAGCGTTCACCTCCGGATCGTTCACCAACTCCGAAGCATCGTCATACCATTTGGGAATGCCATGTTCCTCCGCATAGTCCTTCGCTTTCTGCAATTCGCGGCTCATCACGGCCACCACCTCAGAATTCTCAATCTTATGAAATGCTGGCCCGCTCTTGTACTTGGTCACTTCCCCGCAACCAATGAAACCCCAGTTAATTTTATTCATCACATTGTTAATTTTAAAGGTAATATGACGCTGAAAGCGTCACCCAATAATAGCCGTGGGTTCGAGCATAGTGAGAACCTACGGATAGCATGAATAAAAATATCGACCCTGAAGGGGTCGCCCAGCATCATGTTGGGGCACTCTTTCGGTTCCCGCAACTCCGTCACGACTCGGCATAATCCATGCAAGCATGGCTTCTGCTCTCGCTGCTCCGTTGTTTC
>CACZRQ010000211.1 GCA_902783615.1 uncultured Bacteroidales bacterium
CCCTCAGCTAAAAAAAATGGGGGATAACGATGCATATATACATTTTTTTTGTAATTTTGTGAAGATTTAGGATATAGCTATGAAAAGAGAAGACGAGATTGAGAAAATAAGGAATAGTGAGAAGGTGTGGGACTTCGTGATTATCGGAGGTGGCGCAACGGGCTTAGGCTGTGCTGTGGATGCTGCCTCTCGAGGATATCAAGTGGCTCTGTTAGAACAAGATGACTTTGCCAAATGTACCTCCAGTCGAAGTACCAAGCTGGTGCATGGAGGTGTGCGATACCTGCAGAAAGGCGATGTGATGCTGGTGTTGGAAGCGTTGCGCGAACGAGGCCGCATGAAAGCCAATGCGCCCCACCTAGTGAAGGATCAGGCGTTCCTGATAGCCAACTATACCTATTGGGATAATTTCCTGTATTTCTGCGGATTGACATTCTACGACATGCTCTCGTTCGGCTTCGGTTACGGACGTTCGAAGTTCATTAGCAAGGAGAGTGTGATGCGCCGTTTGCCTGCCATCAGGCGTGAGGGTTTGAAGGGCGGCATTATCTATCACGATGGTCAGTTCGACGATTCCCGCATGGCAGTCAACTTGGCACAGACCTGCGTCGAGCAGGGAGGAACGGTGGTCAACCACGTGAAGGTGACGGCTGTTTTGCACAATGATAAAGGTAAGGCGTGTGGTGTGAAGGCCATTGACCAGGAAACGGGTGAGACCTTCGAACTGAAAGCCAAGGCCGTGGTGAATGCGGCTGGCATCTTCGTGGATGAGGTGATGAAGCTGGATGCCCCAGGCCACAAGCCGATGGTGAAGCCCAGTCAGGGTGTGCACTTGGTGCTCGACATGAAGTTCCTGCAGGGCAACGATGCGCTGATGGTGCCGAAAACCAGCGACGGCCGAGTGCTGTTTGCCGTGCCTTGGCACAACCGTGTGGTGGTGGGCACTACCGATGTGTTGCGCGATCATCCTGAAAGTGAGCCCCGTGCGCTGGAGGAGGAAATCAACTTCATCCTTCAGACGGCTGGCTTGTATATGGTGCCTGCACCAACGAGGGCCGACATCATCAGCGTGTTTGCCGGACAGAGACCGCTTGCGGCTCCTAAGAAGGAGGGAAAGAGTGCCAAGGAGATTTCCCGTAGTCACAAGATCATTGTGTCGGATAATGACATGATTACCATCACAGGTGGCAAATGGACGAGCTACCGTTTGATGGCAGAAGATACCATCGATAAGGCGATTGCCATGAATTTGGTGGAGCACAGGAAATGTGTGACCAAGCACTTGAAGATTCACGGATGGCGACCCAATCCCGACTTGACCAGTCATTATTATGTATATGGTAGCGACGAACCTGCCGTGCATGAGCTGGAACACGAGTTTGTGATGCTGAAGGACAAGATTTCGCCCAAATATGATTATACCTTGGGTGAAGTGGTGTGGGCGGTGCGTCACGAGATGGCTCGTACACTGGACGATGTGCTGGCTCGACGCGTGCGACTGCTGTATATCGATGCCCGCGAGGCTTTGCGGGTGGCTCCCGAGGTGGCGAAGATCATGGCTGCTGAAAGGCATCTGCCGCTAACGTGGGTGGATGATCAGGTGGAGGCATTCAAGGAGATTGCAAAGAATTACATTGTATGAACAAGAAACTTTTTCAGACAGGAAAGAAGAGGGCAAGGTTTCGCCAGTTCCAGAACAGGGCTTACGCTGCGTTCCAGAGCCTGAAAGTGGAGGTGACCATAGGCGTGCTGGCAATAACAACGCTGACATTCGCCTCACCTGATACGGCTACGGCTCAGGTGGTTACCAACCATCAGACGCAGGATAAGCTTTACGAACTGGAGGAAGTGGAGGTGACAGGCAGTCGAGCGCCCATCACCTTGGGTCAGTCGGCACGACTGATCACTGTGCTGGATCGCGAGGCGATAGCCTCTGCGCCTGCGCAAAGTGTGAATGATTTGCTGAAACTCGCTGCAGGCGTGGATGTGCGCCAGCGAGGGCCCATTGGGGCACAAACCGACATCAGTGTTCGTGGAGGAACCAACGAACAGATTACCATCCTTTTGAACGGCATCAACATCAACGACCCACAGACGGGTCATAATTCGGCCGATTTCCCAGTTGACATGGCAGATATTGAACGCATCGAGGTGCTTGAGGGACCTGCGGGGCGTGTGTATGGCACTTCCTCATTGGTGGGTGCCATCAACATCGTGACGCGTAAAGCTGACACGACCAGTGCTGATGTACACGTGGAGGCTGGCTCGTTTGGCTATGTGTCGGGTGGAGGAAGGGCGAATGTATCGCAGGGCAGTCTGCATAACCAGCTTTCGGCTTCCTATACCCGCAGCGATGGCTATACCCGCAGTCTGGCAGGAGGGTTGAACAGCGATTACAACACGTTGAAACTCTTCTATCAAGGAAGGGTTGAGGCTGATGACCTGAGCCTTTCCTGGCATGCTGGATTCAGCCAGAAGAACTTCGGTTCCAACACGTTCTGGAGTGTGAAGTATGACGACCAGTTTGAGCATACTGCCAAGCTATTTACCGCTATTCAGGCTGAGACGAAAGGGCGTTTTCACTTCAAGCCATCGGTCTATTGGAACCGCAGTCACGACCGCTTTGAACTATTTCGGGGCAGTGAGGCGAAGGTACCGTTCAACTATCATCGCACCGATGTGCTGGGTGTGAATCTGAACAGCTATGTGGAGTGGGCATTGGGCAAGACTGCCTTTGGTGCCGAGTTCCGCAACGAGGATATTGTGAGCACCAACTTGGGCGAGCCGCTGCATGAGCCACGAAAGATTCATGGAACC
>CACZRQ010000212.1 GCA_902783615.1 uncultured Bacteroidales bacterium
GACGAGAATGTGGTGATAGCCATCACCGAAGGTTTGAATGCCGAAGGTTTTGCCAGCAAGCCAGGTCGCTTGGAGGTGGGTTCCCTCTTCAATGAGGTGGATGCCGACCAAGAGGCTATTGTAAGCGAGATGGTGACCGATGGACGTCAGTTGGTGCTGAACAGCATGAAGCACCTGGCCATTCGAGGACGTAAGGGCGCTATGTTATATGCCGACCCTCGCTATTCGTTCGTGTTGTCCTTGAGTTTCTGTGAAGATGTTGTGATAGATAACCTCATCTTGGGCCATTCCTTCTCGGGCTATTGTGATGGAGGTGTCATCAATGTGGAAAACTCGCAAGATGTGGTCATCAACCGTTGCGACCTCTTTGGCTGTGGCACTTACGGCTTGTGCACCCGTCGAGCCGATCGTGTTGTCCTGATGAATTCGTTCATCCGTCATTGCACATACGGCATCACAGATCTGAACGAAAGCAAGCACCTTACGTTTTACAATTGTGATATTTTTGCCAACAAAGAGTTCTCGTTGTTCAACAGTTGGGGCAATGAAGATGTCATCATCGACTCCTGTCGCTTCTTCTCCAACTATCCTGAGTCTCCTTTGTTCAGCATGAATCATCCCATAGTGATGGGCAACAACCAGATCTTGCACCCTATGGGACATTGGGGCACAGTAGAATTCGTGTCAGCAGGTCACCTGCCCAACGCTTGGATAGATGGCAACTACCAAGCACCTCAGTTCAGAGGCATTGGCCCTGACTGCATTTCTGCCTGGACCGATTTGCTGGTACCCAATAATAAAGATAATTAGGATGGAGAATCGGGAAGCGATTCCCCATTCTTTTTATGCTCTCGGTTAATCACGTACTTCTGATAGTATGAAATCAGCAAAGTAGTGACAGGGAGTGCTATAATCATACCCATTACACCCATCAGCGAACCCCAGATGGAGAGTGAGAGGAGGATGATGGCAGGACTCAAGCCCGTTACCTTACCCATGATGCGGGGAGTGAGATAGGTGTCCTGGATGGTTTGCACCACGGCAAACACCGCAAAGGCAGAGAGTAGGATAACCCAGAAATTGCCACCAGTATCAGCTGCTTTCAGAATGGCCAGTATGATGGTGGGGATGAAACCTAAAGTCTGCAGGTAAGGCACCATATTCAACATGCCGATGAACAAGCCCAAGCCAATGGCTAAGGGGAAATCGATGATCAGGAAGCCAATGCAGAACAGGATACCCACGCAGGAAGCCACCAATGCTTGTCCGCGGAAGTATTTGTTCATACTGTCTTTCACGTCAGCCACCAGCTTCAGGCAGAATGGACGGAAACGCTTAGGAACCAGGTTCACCCATCCATCAGAGATGCTTTCGTAATCCAATAAGATAAAAATGGTGTAGAGCAGAATCAGCAGCAGGGAGAAGAAACTGAACACCAAATTCACGCTCTCGGCAATCACACTCCACACCTTAGGCAGGGTTTCGCGTACAGCCGTGAGGAAATCCTCTCGTCTGATCAATGCCTTCAGCTCTTCTAAGTTCAGGTGTCTTTCAATGAAGCCGTGAATCATGGCAGGCACGCCATCGGGTGGCGACGACTCGATGTATTCAAACAGTAAGTCCTTGATACGTAGCGACTCTGTTACCAAAGGCGGCACAATCAGGATGAACACACCAATTCCCACAGCTGTTACAATCAGCAAGGATATGAGGATGGCAATGATGCGATATTTCAACTTGCACTTGTACTGGAAGAACTGCACCATGGGAAATATCAGGTAGGAGATGAGCCAAGCCACGAAGAAAGGCAGCAGAACACCACTTAACCTGTTGAGCAATGCTAGAATGGCCACTGCTATGATGACTACCATCAAGCTTCTGACCACCATGTCGAAAGTAATCTCCTTGCGTATCATAATCCTTATTTCTTTTGTCTGATCTTGTTGAAACATGCCCTGCAAAGGGGCTCGTATTCTTGTGTTTCGCCCAGCATCACCTGCTTTTCGCCACTCACCTTGCGATGCGAGTACATCGCTAGGTCGCCACACTCCACACAAATGGCATGCACTTTGGTCACCTCATCGGCTATCGCCATCAGCTGAGGCATAGGGCCAAAGGGCACCCCTCGGAAATCCATGTCCAAGCCTGCCACAATCACTCGAACGCCATTATCAGCCAATTGGTTGCAGATGTCAGGCAAACCCATGTCGAAAAACTGAGCCTCGTCGATGCCCACCACGTCGATGTCGGATGATAGCAACAGGATGCTACCCGAAGAGTCGAGCGGGGTAGAGGCGATGCTTTGACCTTCGTGTGTCACCACCTCCACCTCGGAATAACGGGTGTCGATGGCTGGTTTGAAAATCTCCACTTTCTGCTTGGCAAACTTCGCGCGCTTCAACCTTCTGATCAGTTCCTCGGTTTTTCCCGAGAACATGGATCCGCAAATCACCTCAATACGACCTCGGCGACGAGTCTCTTGCATACTGTTTTCAGAATAAACTTCCATATACAAATCCTAAATTTAGTTACAAAAGTACTACTTTTGCGCAGTATTTGCTATTTTAAGCCAATTAATTTATAACTTTGCCCCGAATTTTTGATAAGTGTGAATGAAAACAGGCATTTTGTATATCGTACCGACCCCTGTGGGAAACATGGAGGACATGACGTTGAGAGCCATCCGCATCCTGAAGGAAGCCGATGTGATTCTGGCAGAAGACACCCGCACCTCTGGTATCCTGCTCAAGCACTTCGATATTCAACACGGTGCCTTGTATGCACATCATAAATTCAACGAACACCAAACAGTGGAGTCTTTGGTGAAGCGATTGATGGCTGGCGAGCAAGTGGCATTGATATCCGATGCTGGCACTCCAGGCATTTCCGATCCAGGCTTCCTGTTGGCGCGCGAGTGTGCCAAAGCCGGCATAGAGGTGCAATGTCTGCCAGGAGCAACGGCTTGCATCCCTGCCCTTGTGGATAGTGGTTTGCCTTGCGACAGGTTCTGTTTCGAAGGCTTTCTGCCCCAGAAGAAAGGTCGCCAGACACGCATCAATGCTTTGGCCGACGAAACACGTACGATGGTGTTCTATGAGTCGCCTTACCGAGTGCTCAAGACCCTTACCCAGCTGGGCGAGGTGTTTGGCCTCGACCGTCAGGCCTCTGTGTCGAGAGAGATTTCCAAAGTGCATGAAGAAACCCTCAGAGGCACCCTTGGAGAGTTAATAACCCATTTCACCGATACCGAGCCACGCGGTGAATTTGTGATTGTAGTGGCTGGGAAAAATTAAATGTTGAAGCGTATGAAAAAAATGATGTTTACATTGATGGTTGCTTCCGTAGCTCTCGCTTCTTGCGATAGCCTGGGTGGTGGCAACAACAAGAATCTGCAGGCGCAGAATGATTCCCTGATGAATGAACTGAACGTGCGAAATGCAGAATTGGACGAAATGATGGGCACTTTCAACGAGATTACGGAAGGATTCCGTCAGATCAGTGAAGCAGAAAACCGTGTGGATTTGCAGCGTGGTTCTCTTAGAGAGGGCTCAAGAAATGCTAAGCAGCAGATTGCCAGCGATATCGAGTTTATCAAGAAGACCATGGACGAAAACCGTGAGCAGATTGAGAAGCTCAATGCCCAGTTGGCCAATAGCAAGAACCAGAACTCTCAGCTGAAGAAAGCAGTTGAAAACTTCACCAAGCAATTGGAGGAGAAAGCTGCCCAGATTGCTTCTCTGCAAGAAGAACTGCTGGCTAAGAACATCCGCATCCAGGAGTTGGATGAGGCTGTAAGCGAGCTCACTGCCATTACAGAAGACCTGCATGCCGAGAATATGGCAAAGTCAGAGGTGGTTGAGCAGCAGGATCGTGCTCTTCACACCGCTTGGTTCGTATTCGGCACAAAGGCAGAGCTGAAAGAGCAGAAGATTCTTACGGGTGGCGGACTGTTCAAGAACGGCGAGCTGTTCAGTAAGGGTCAGGTGCTGAAGAGTGGCGAGGCCAACCTGGATTACTTCACAGAGTGCGACATCCGCACCACCAAGGAAATCCGCCTGTATTCTAAGTCGGCTACATTGCTCACGTCTCATCCTGCAAACTCCTATACGTTGGATAAGGATGAAAAAGGCGAGCTGACGCTGAACATCACCAACCCCGATTCATTCTGGAGTGCCAGCAAGTATCTGGTTATTCAGGTGAAATAAAGTTACTGTTATCCCCGCCAACCTGGCGGGGATAATTTTATCCAACCCTTCACGATGTTATATTTAGGCGAAACCATATCGCTGGTGGTGGCATTCTCATGGACCATCACGGCTCTATGCTCTGAGGTGGCAAGCAAACGCCTTGGAGCCTTACAGCTAAACGTCATCCGCATGTTGCTCTCGCTCTGCTTGTTGGGAGTTACCTTGTGGATATTCACAGGTTCACCCTTACCACTCTATGCAGGCCCGCAGGCTTGGTTGTGGCTCTTGATGTCAGGCTTGGTGGGCTATGTCTTTGGCGACTATTGCCTCTTCAATTCCTACATCTTGATTGGCTCTCGCTTTGGTCAGCTGTTCATGACCTTGGCTCCTCCCACGGCTGCTTTTGCCAGTTGGATCTTGATAGGTGAACACCTGCATTTGCAGGCTTGGATTGGTATGATAGTCACCCTAACGGGTATTGGCATGTCTGTGCTCAGTAAGGGAAGCAAGGAGAGTCACCATAAGGTGGCTTTGAAACTCCCCCTGAAAGGTGTTCTTTTCGGTATTGGTGCAGGTTTGGGTCAAGGCTTGGGTCTGGTTCTTAGCAAGGTGGGCATGAACTACTACGAGGCTGGGGTGCCTGCCGACATGGAAGCCGTAAAAGATCTCCTCCCTTTCGCTTCCACCTTTATCAGAGCCATCGCAGGTAGCTTGGGCTTCCTTTGTGTGATGGCTTGGCGCAAGGAGTTTTTCACGTTGCCGATAGCTTTGAAAGATAGCAAAGGCATGAAGGCTGCCATTGGCGCCACACTTACGGGGCCATTCATTGGGGTGTCACTCTCGCTGATGGCTGTGCAATACACCGAGGCAGGCATCGCTTCCACCTTGATGGCACTCACCCCTGTGCTCATCATCTGGCCAGCTCATCTGCTGTTCAAACAAGAGGTAAAACCCCTCGAAATCGTGGGTGCTATCATCAGTGTGATTGGCGCTTCATTGTTTTTCCTGTAAATTGTTCGCTTTTTTGCATGGATTTTCATAGGATTTTATTATTTTTGCCCTGTTAAACTGTTGTGAACAATATTGAATGAAGGAATTTGTTATATCCGAGGCTAAAACCGAGACCGCTGTGCTGGTGGGCTTGATCACCCAGAAGCAGAACGAGCAGAAGACCAATGAATACCTTGACGAGTTGGAGTTTCTGGCAGAAACTGCTGGCGCTAAGGTGGTTCGACGCTTCACCCAGAAGTTGGTGCAAGCGCATGCCGTGACGTATGTGGGCGAGGGGAAGCTGCAGGAAATCAAACAATATATCGTTGATGAAGAAGATGCGGAGCGAGAGGTGGGAATGGTCATTTTCGACGATGAGCTTTCTCCCAAACAACTTCGAAACATCGAACAGGTACTCAAGGTGAAAATCCTCGATCGTACCTCGCTCATTCTCGACATCTTCGCCATGCGTGCCCAGACAGCCAGTGCCAAGACGCAGGTGGAGTTGGCTCAGTATAAATACATGTTGCCTCGCCTGCAACGTTTGTGGACTCACCTCGAACGTCAGGGTGGTGGCTCTGGAGCTGGTGGCGGTAAAGGAACAGTGGGCTTGCGTGGACCTGGTGAGACTCAGCTTGAAATGGACCGCCGTATCATCCTTAACCGCATGTCGCTGCTCAAGCAACGCTTGGCGGATATCGACAAACAGATGTCAACCCAAAGGAAAAACCGTGGTCGCATGATTCGTGTGGCGTTAGTGGGCTATACCAATGTGGGGAAATCCACCTTGATGAACCTGATGGCCAAGAGCGAGGTGTTTGCCGAAAACAAACTCTTTGCCACCCTCGATACCACCGTGCGAAAGGTGGTGATCGACAACCTGCCTTTCCGGCTTTGCGACACGGTTGGGTTCATCCGCAAGTTGCCTACCGACTTGGTGGATTCGTTTAAATCCACCCTCGACGAGGTGCGTGAAGCCGATTTGCTGATGCATGTGGTGGACATCTCACACCCCGATTTTGAAGAACAGATCCAGGTGGTGAACAAGACGTTGGCGGAAATTGATGCGGGTGGCAAGCCCACCATGCTCATTTTCAACAAGGTGGATGCATACACGTTTGTGGAGAAAGACCCTGATGACCTGACTCCCAAGACCAAGGAGAATATTTCGTTGGAAGAACTGATGCATTCATGGATGGCGAAGATGGAAGATGATTGCATCTTCATCTCTGCCAAGCAAAAGACAAATATTGATAACCTGAGGGAGGAAATGTATAAGCGCGTGAGGGAACTGCATGTGCAGAAATATCCTTATAACGATTTCCTTTATCCTCAAGAAGACCAAATTATATGAACTACAGAAAATTAACAACGAACGAAGTGGCACAGCTTGAACTGCAGGGCTGTACAGCCACAGATTGGAGTCGTGTGAGTGTGGCACACGATTTCGACACGCAGTATGTAGTAGGAGCCCATTTCTCGGGCGATATCCGAATTGGCTCCCTGCATGGAGAATTTACCTTGAAGGGTGGCATCACGAAACATGCCGGACTGAGGCATGTGACCTTGCACAATGTTACCGTTGGCAATGGTTGCTACATCAAGAACGTACACAACTACATCGCCAACTACATGATTGGCGAAGAGACCTACATCGAGAATGTGGATAACATCGTGGTGGATGGCAAGACCCGCTTCGGCAATGGCGTAGAGGTGTCTGTGCTCAATGAGACAGGTGGTCGCGAGGTGGCCATTAGCGACAAGCTGTCTGCTCAGTTGGCTTATATCATGGCCATGTATCGCCATCGTCCAGAGTTGGCTGTCCGCTTGCGTGAGATAGCCGACTATTATTCCAACAAGCATGCGTCTGAAATGGGTGAGATTGCCGACCATGTGATTATCATGAACGTAGGCTCTATCATGAATGTCCGCATCGGTGCCTACGCCACCATCATAGGTGCCAATCGTCTGAACAATGGCTCAGTGAATAGTAACAAGGAGGCTCCTGTGCACATTGGCCACAATGTGATTTGCGACGATTTCATCATCTCTTCTGGCTCTACCCTCGATGATGGAGCCATGCTGACGCGTTGCTTCGTGGGACAGGCTTGTACCATGGGTCATAGCTACTCGGCTTCCGACTCTCTGTTCTTCAGCAATTGCCAGGAAGAGAATGGCGAGGCATGCGCCATCTTTGCGGGTCCGTTCACGGTTACCCACCACAAATCAACCTTGCTCATTGCGGGCATGTTCTCGTTCATGAACGCTGGCTCAGGTTCAAACCAGAGCAATCACATGTATAAGTTGGGCCCCATCCATCAGGGAATCCTGGAGCGTGGAGCCAAGACATCTTCCGATTCTTATGTCCTTTGGCCAGCCCGAGTGGGTGCCTTCTCGTTGGTGATGGGTCGCCATGTCAACCATTCCGACACTTCCAACCTGCCTTTCAGCTATCTGATTGAGAAGAATGACACCACTTATCTGGTGCCTGGTGTCAACCTGCGCAGTGTGGGCACCATCCGTGATGCCCAGAAATGGCCGAAGCGCGACAAGCGTGCCGACTCCAACAAGTTGGATTGCATCAACTACAACCTGCTCAGTCCTTACACCATCCAGAAGATGTTCAAGGGCATTGAGATACTGAAAGATTTGCAGCATGCATCTGGCGAGCTTTCCGATGAATACTCTTACCACAGTGCCAAGATCCGTAATTCTTCTTTGGTGAATGGCATCAAGTTCTATCAGATTGGTATCAGCAAGTTCTTGGGCAATTCCGTCATCAAACGCTTGGAAGGCATCAATTTCCAGAGCGATGCCGAGATTCGTGAGCGATTGAAGCCTGATACCGAGATTGGCAAGGGCGAGTGGGTTGACATCTCTGGTTTGATTGCTCCTAAGAGCGAGGTGGACCAGCTGCTCGACAACATCGAGAGTGGCAGGGTGAATAAGCTGAAGGAAATCAATGCCGACTTCCTGCGCATGCACACCAATTACTATACATACGAGTGGACTTGGGCTTACAAGCGCATGCTGGAGTTCTATAACCTGGATCCTGATAAGATAACGGCTTCCGACATCATCCACATCGTGGAGAAATGGAAAGAGGCTGTGGTGGGTCTCGACAAGATGGTTTATGAAGATGCCAAGAAGGAATTCTCATTGTCGGCTATGACGGGCTTTGGTGCCGATGGAACCAAGTATGAGAAGGAGCAGGACTTCGAGCAGGTGCGTGGCGACTTCGAGAGCAATCCATTCGTGACGGCTGTGCTGAAGCACATCGAGGCTAAGACTGCTTTGGGCAATGAGCTTATCGAGCGGCTAAAACCGCTGACCGATTGACGATTAATGACTAACTTATAAACTTTAAAACTAACAACTATGGCAACAAATCCTCCGTTCCATTATCAACCCATGTTCGAACATGGCGAAGATAAGACCGAGTATTATCTGCTTACCAAGGACTATGTGTCAGTAAGCGAGTTTGAAGGCAAACCTATCCTGAAGATTGAGAAGGAAGGCTTGACTGCTTTGGCTAATGCTGCCTTCCGCGATGTATCTTTCATGTTGCGTCGCTCTCACAACGAGCAGGTGGCTAAGATTCTCTCCGACCCAGAAGCCAGCGATAACGACAAGTATGTGGCTCTGTCGTTCCTGCGCAACTCTGAGGTGGCTTGCAAGGGCCAACTGCCCACCTGCCAGGATACAGGTACTGCTATCATCCATGGCGAAAAAGGTCAGCAGGTGTGGACTGGCTATTGCGATGAAGAGGCTCTTTCTTTAGGTGTTTACAAAACCTACACCGAAGAGAACCTGCGCTACTCTCAGAATGCTCCGCTCAACATGTACGACGAGGTGAACACCAAGTGCAACCTGCCTGCTCAGATCGACCTTGAGGCTACCGAGGGCATGGAGTATCGCTTCCTCTGCGTGACCAAGGGTGGTGGTTCTGCCAACAAGACCTACCTCTATCAGGAAACCAAGGCTCGCATCCAGAACCCTGGCACACTCATTCCTTTCCTGGTGGATAAGATGAAGAGCTTGGGCACAGCCGCTTGTCCTCCTTATCACATCGCTTTCGTGATTGGTGGCACCTCTGCTGAGAAGAACCTGCTCACCGTGAAGCTGGCTTCTACCCATTTCTACGATGAACTGCCTACCACAGGCAACGAGTATGGCCGTGCCTTCCGTGATGTGGAACTCGAGAAGCAGTTGCTGGAAGAGGCTTACAACATTGGCTTGGGTGCTCAGTTCGGTGGCAAGTACATGGCTCACGATATCCGTGTGGTTCGTCTGCCTCGTCATGGTGCATCTTGCCCCATCGGCATGGGTGTTTCCTGCTCTGCCGACCGCAACATCAAGGCTAAGATCGACAAGGATGGTATCTGGATTGAGAAACTCGACGACAACCCAGGCGAACTGATTCCTGAGGCATTGCGTCAGGCAGGCGAGGGTGATGTGGTGAAGATCGACCTGAACCAGCCCATGATTGAGGTTTGCAAGATTCTGTCGAAGTATCCTGTGGCAACCCGTGTATCTCTGAACGGCACCATCATTGTGGCTCGCGACATCGCTCATGCCAAGCTGAAGGCTCGTCTGGATGCTGGTGAGGATCTGCCTGCTTACTTCAAGGATCACCCAGTGCTCTATGCTGGTCCTGCCAAGACTCCTATGGGTATGCCTTGCGGCTCGATGGGTCCAACCACTGCCAACCGCATGGATCCATACGTGGATGAATTCCAAGATCATGGTGGCTCTATGGTGATGATTGCCAAGGGTAACCGCACCGATGTGGTGACTGAGGCCTGCAAGAAGCATGGTGGTTTCTATCTGGGCTCTATCGGTGGTCCTGCAGCTGTGCTCTCTCAGAACAACATCAAGAGCATCGAATGTGTGGAATATCCAGAACTGGGCATGGAAGCCGTTTGGAAGATCGAGGTGGTTGACTTCCCAGCATTCATCCTGGTGGATGACACGGGCAACGATTTCTTCAAGCAAATCAAGCCCCGCTGCGCTTGCAAGTAAATGAAAAAGGGGGAGCTGAAAAGTTCCCCCTTAAAGTTAAAAAGACTCTCCCCCTTAGTAAGGGGGAGTACCCCCGAAGGGGGGGAGGGAGTATGTTAAATCATTTCAATCTCAATTTTGCTGTTTTCTTTCCTCGCATTCTCAATCATCTCCCTAATATCCTTATCAAAATCATTATTCAAATCATATCTCCCAAGAACAGCATCCAACTTTGGACTCAAAATAAACATCTCATGCAGCAACAGCAGCTGCAGGTTATTGTCCATAGCATGATACTTGTGCGATGCCTTAAATCCAATAAACCTGCGAGGCTCCTGCGTCATCCGCTCAATCCCATGCTTCACCTCCTCCTGCCTGTCTAAAGCATCCTGTTTCAAATTCATGTTCTCCTGTAGCTCAGCCCTTGCCTCGGCATATTGCCTCCTTGCCTCCGCCGAGAAGTTGTTCTCCATCATCCGCATCGTCATCAGGCTCGTCCTGATATTCAAGTCGTATGCCTCGATGCTGATGTCCAAGCTCATATCCTCTGCCAGCAGGTTATACAGCTCAGGCGAGTCGAATGGCGCAAAGGCACTATCCACCTCAATCCACACAGGATCATAGCTGTATGGATAATTCAACGTCTGCTGCACCTCCTGCCCCACAATACTGTTGATCCTCATTGTTCTCAGAGGATTGCAAGCGAAGAAAGCGAGCAAAACCAGCCCTATTAACACCACTCTTTTCATCTCAAAGCAAAATCTTTCGCAAACCTACACCTTTTCCCTCAAATAAACAACTTTTCTCCCGATTATTTGTTTTGCAGGCTATCTAACGTTAATATCTTGAGTATTGTATTTTGGGGAACTATATTTAGATAAAAATCGGCCCATGTCCCATGCACGAAGTGGTGCTCATGGCAGTCAGTGCTGCCGTCAGAATCGATATGGCGAACTGAATCACCGTTTTCCAAAGTTCCTTGTTTTTCATAATGTTTTAGGTTTTAAGGTTAAACAGTAGTTTAATACTTAGCAGGCTTTATAAGGCTCTCCCCCTTAGCAAGGGGGAGTACCCTCCGGTAGGAGGGGGAGGGAGTATGTTGTA
>CACZRQ010000213.1 GCA_902783615.1 uncultured Bacteroidales bacterium
AAGACAAAGTTTCAGTGTGTACACTTATGATATTTAGAGAGGAAATATATTTGTATAATCGATTTCACGAACTTTTTGAGAGAGCGAGAAACGCAGGAATGGCAGAAGACGTTTTTTTGTCGTACATCGAAGACTTTATCACTCAATATGAGAAAGTCAAAGGTTACAACGTCAAACGTCAATTAGAAGACAAAGAAAAAGAACTGAAAGAAGTGCAGCAGTTATTTGATGCAGCAAGTAATCGTCTGGATAAATTCGAGCAACGAAAAAAGTATCATATCAGAAACTATCAGAAACTAATCACTGATGACACTGAGTTTGAAAAGAAAATGGCAGAGTTGAACGAACAGCAAAAAGCAGATACGGAGTTTGTTGCAGAAGCATCCAAAGAGATAGAACGCATACAGCAAGAAATCGAAAAACTGAAAGCAGTGCAATAAGAGTCGTTTTGTGTAATAGTGTACGGTGGTAGAGTGTCCAGACCGTGAAGAGTGGCGCAAAACGGCTCATTTTCGTCGATTCCCGCAAAAATGCTCGTTAAAGTTTCTTAATGACGATTTTTGTATTTTTGTGCTTTTCGTGGTTCTGGTGCTTTCCTACTCAAAAAACGATATTTTTGTAACTTACTGAAAATCAGCACCCATTACAGTCTGTGTTCTTTTAGTTAAGGCTTGTCAAGCTACTACAACCATAAAAAGCACTACTACCAATTGATGTTAAAGCCGAAGGAAGTATTATCTCTCTTAAAGAAGGGCAATTGTTAAAAGTATAAGGCCCTATTGATATAACACCCTCTGGAATTGTTACATTCTTCAGCTTACCACAACCATCAAACATATAAGAACCTGTGCCTCGTAACGAATTAGGTAAGACAATACTTTCTAAAGCAATGCATGACATGAAAGCTTTTTCTTGAACAGACTGAACCCCTGTGAAATACTGGAACTCATCGAAAGACTTGATTTTTGTCTTAGCATAGAATTTATTGCCAATATCTGTAACAGCAGCTGCCTCTTCATAACCCAGTTCGCCATCCTTATTCGTATCCCAATTCGCAATACAGATGGCTTTAACGTTATCATCAGCAAAAGCAATAATTTGGTCTGGCGATGGGGTGTTGTCAACAAACGTTTTCTCGACGGTGTATTGCTTACCTGCTTCCAATTCATGGCCATCCAAAGTGGCGTTGAAGATTCTATCACCATCAAGCATCAAGTTCAAAGACCCTTGTGACAAATCCACTGGTGCCAGCATCATGTAGGCAGTCAGCTCTGCATTGTCTGACTGCAATTCTATATCATCCAAACTGAGGGTGAAAGTTTTACTGGTCTCTGTGGGTTTCAAAACAGGAGTTTGGCCAGAAATATCCAACTCTGCTTTGGTAACAAACACTTCTTCAGATGAAGTCAAGGTCAAAGAAGTGTAAGTACCTGCCTTGGGAACCGTAAGGTTGAACGCCATCAAGGCTCCGAGATGCTTGAACTGGAAGTTCAGATAGCCTGAGCTGTTGGTCTGGACTCCCCCTGTAGCTTGGTAATCATATTGGCCAAGATGAACCGTACTTCCATTGTCCGCCTGCTTCTGACCAGTATAGTTCAACTGAATTCGCTTGTTACCATAGTCGCAATTCTTGCTTTTATAGGGATAGTAAGCAGCATAAGTACTGTTTGAACGCAGAGCCCAACCACCACCATCAAATTCAGCTTGATTGCTTTCCGTTCCAGCTTGAATGGGAAACTCCACTTGGCCACCTACATTCGGGAAAATGCCAATGGTATCACCCTGTGCCCAAGTCACTTTTACACCACCATCAATGACAGAATAAGCAGTACGAGTTGTGGCATCAGCCAATGCAAAATCAGACAGCGACACACTGATGCCTTTCACCACATCACTTCCACCTGTATCTTTGACAGCCACGGGCTCATTATCCACAAACGGCTTCTCATCGCTGCTGCAAGCCGTTAGACTGTATGACATTACAAATACCATACTGGACAGACACAAATAAGAAATCGATTTCATAAACACCTTTTTCATGGCTTTATTTTAACCATCAGTGCCAAATGGGTATTAGTTTGCAAAAAGAAGCGTGGCACTGTATGCACCACATTTGAATTGAAGGTCGTAGGAAACCTAAAGTACGAATATGGAGATAGCAGCCCACGCTAAGCGTGAGAACCATCATGCCTTACTCTTGTACTTCTTTTGAAAATTTCCTACGTTTTCAATTCACAAGTTAAGCATAACGCTTCTTATAAAAATCCACAATGTCTTGAAGAAGTTTGCACTCCTTCATCTGCAAAAATAGTACAAGCAGAAGAGAAAAACAAATAAATCTGCCAATTTGTTTTGGATATCGCTGAAATTGCACTTTCCTCGCATTCAATTACTGACAATTAAAACGTTTGTAGCAAAGGAAACAACTTTGAATAATGGTGCAACGGATTGCACAAAGAGTGAAATAAGTGATGTATCAGCCTGATGACATGCTTTATACAGAAAACTTACCCCATTTTTTGAAAAAAAACAAAAAGTTGCCTTCACCCTTCACCTTTTCTTAAAACACCTTGATATTGCTGGTTTATCATGGTGAAGGGAGGTGAAGGCAGGGTGAAGGCAGAACAATACTTAGACGGCAATCAACAACTCATAGGAATTATCTTTCTTACTGTCTCCTTTCACCTTTGCCTTCACCTCCCTTCACCTCCCTTCACCTCGATAGATTATAAATATCAATGGTTTTCTAAAAAAGGTGAAGGGTGAAGGCAAAAAACATGAAAGTTTTGTTTTTTTGTAAGAGGGAAAAACAAGGGAGGTGATTATAAAGCCATCCCGAAGTAAATGGGTCATTTACTCCGGGAGGATGGCTTCACGTCTATTATCTATTTCACCAAATATGGATCCTATTCTCTGGCTTCAGGTAGAGATAGTCGCCCCACTGCACATCGAAGAGTTCATACCAGCGGTCCATATTCATCACCACCCCATTCACGCGCTCCTTGTCAAAGGCATGAGAGGCATACTTGAATCGATTGTAAAAATCGTAGCCGTATCGAGAACGGAAGTATTCGGCATTGCCTTGGAAGAATTTGCGCTCCATTTCGTCCAAGTCCTCGCCCTTGAATCCCTGCTTCAGGCAGTAGGCCACAAAGGCATCGTGAGCAATTTCCATTCCGCCCAAATCGGCAATGTTCTCATCCAGCGTAAGCTCTCCGTCGGCATGGATGTCAGGATAATCCGGAAGCAGTATAAAACGGTTATACAGCTCTACTAACCGCTTCTGCAAGGCCTCGTATTCCATCCTGTCCTGTATCGTCCACCAATCTATTTCCTTTCCATTCTCATCGTATTTGGAACCGTAAAAGCTCACAGCGTGCGTCAGTTCGTGTCCAATCACAGACATCAGCATGCCGTACTTCATAGCTGGATGCATATCTCCCTCATACATAGGAGGTAAAATAAACGGTGCGTGGATGATAACGAAATTGCAGTCGTTGTCATAAAAGGCCGTATCCTCCAGCAGGGAACTGCCGGTAAATACCCCCACATTCATATAGTTCTCTTTCTTAGAGCTGCCCGCCAGTTTGATCGACATCAAGGTGTATTCCTTGAAGATCATCTGCATGTCTTCCAGCATATTGGTGCAATGACTTATATCAGGGAGGTCCGCCAACCAACGGTCAGGATACCCCACATAGAATTGGATGGCCTTTATTTTCCTGATGGCATTGGCCTTGGTGGTAGCACTCATCCAGGCAAGGTTTTCTATGCGGGTGCAGAATGCATCACGAATCTCCTCGCACAGGGTTTCCACTTCCCTTTTGAGCCCAGCAGACACATAACGCTCTATCAACAGGCGGTCGTCTAAGTATTGCTTCAGCAAGCTGGTCATGGTGCTTGCATACTCGAAGGGCGATTTGAAAGGCCAAGCCCTCTCTGTCATAAAGTCGAACCCCTGCTGGTTAGCGTAGGGAGCAAAGTCCTGAAACACCTTCATCTTCAGGTAGGCTTTCAGCTCTTCCAACGGAATGATAAGCCAGTTCTTGAAGCCATCCTCAAATTCCAAAACCTCTGCTTTCAGACCCAAAGCCGGAACCAGGTATTTTTTCAGCAGTTCGTCGGCCCTTGCCTCATATTCGGCAGACTCTTCCTCGTGCTCATTCCAATAGTCTTGTTGCTTATAATAAGCCTCCTCGGCATCTACATCGACAGGATGGGTAGCTATGTATTGGTACACATCATCAGGATCATCACTCTCAAGAAAAGCCAGATGCTCACCCCGAACGTCGAACGGGCCGGAGGTTTCAAGATGAATGCTAACCGTCTTATCCGATGCCGGAGAAACATCGAAAACCCTCTTCGTCCCAGCCATTATCAGTTCGCCTGCCACACGAAAGGCATCTTCATAGCTCTGTATGCCGTCTATCTTCTTGTAGAAAGGCTTCAGGAAAGCATAGAACTGGGCGTTGGTCACCTGCACGTTCCCGTGCGCTTCCAACTGGTCATAGACTGGGTTGGAGACGCTGGTCCTCAGCTGCTTCAACGCCTCTGGCATCTCCGTATCGAAAAATCCAACGACTCTCTTATTCCCCATCGACGCATTTTGCCAATACTTGCCGTTGCAGTACAGATAGAAATCATCTCCTGGGCGATAGTTCTCGGCATCCATATACTGCGTAAGCGGCCAAGGCAGATTGTCTTTGGCAGAAGGAACTTCCTGCTCCTCAGGGATAACGAAGGAAAAGTCATCGTCTTCACAAGAGGTAAAGGCCAATATCAACAAGGTCAAAAGTCCATATATCTTCAATAGTCTCTTCATAATCTTAACTTATCTAAAACAATGAGGGATGTTTCCCATTTTAAACATTAAAAATAAACTTATTTGGTGGATTGGTAAACCAAGCGGTCTTCTGTCATACGCTCCATATACTGTTGGATGATGGCCTTGAGCCTGCGCTCCATATTGGTTTCCACCTCACCTAAAGTACCTTGCAGATTTTGGCGCATGAACCAGTCGTGCTTGAAGTCGTAGATGGCTTTCACTTGCCCATCTTCAGTAAACTGCATCAAATAGTCTCCTTTCAGGTATTGGTAGATGCCATTGGTGTGGTTCACTGCCCAAGTTTCTGCATCAGGGGTATGAATGAGGTCGGTGCCAAAGGCCAAGTATGGTTCATCGTAATGCAAATAGCCCAAGACAGTAGGCATGATGTCTATCTGTTGAGCGATGCAGTGGCGACGCTGGGGTTGCAACTCGCCAGAGGGGTCGAAGAAGATGATTGGTGCACCAAACACACCCAAATCAGTTTGATACTCAGGTCGCGAACTAAGGTTCGTATGGTCGGCCGTTATGACAAACAACGTATTTTCATACCAAGGTTGTTGCTGGGCAGTTTCAAAGAACTTGCGCAAAGCCTCATCCACATAACGGATGCACTTGTGCAACACATTGTCATCGCCAGGCTCATCGCTATATATCTCCTTGTATCGATCTGGCACAGCAAAGGGATGGTGAGAACTGGCAGTAAACACCGATGTAACGAAAGGCTGAGGCATTTCACTCATCTGCAGGGCATAGAACTGCAGGAACTCCTCATCCCAAATGGCCCACATGCCATCGAAATCGTCATCGCCATTGAAACGCTTGTCTTGGTTGTATTCCGTACGTCCGAAATAGTCATCATAGCCTGTGGTCTTGGCAAATGCCTCAAAGCCCATCGAGCCATTCTCTGCTCCATGGAAGAAAGCCGAATAATAGCCCTTTTTGCCCAATTCACCGGCAATTCCGCTCACTTGGTTCAAAGAAGCGGGTGTCAGGAAGAAAGGTTCGATGAAATGGGGAATACTGGACAAAATGGACGGCATGCCATCGATGCTCTTGCGACCATTGGCGAAGGTATAATCAAAGGTCAGTGATCGTTGCAAGAGAGAATCCATAAAGGGGGCATAACCCTTGTAAGAGCCATCGTTCCAAATGTCATTGTAGGCAGCCATGAACTCACGACTGAAGCTTTCGAGAATCAGTACCACCACATTCTTCTGCTGCATGGGCAAGGAATCGGAGGGTATGACAACAGGACTATAAATCTGCTCCATTTCCTCGCGAGAGAAATATTGTGGATCTTTGAACACATGTTTGCCAATGGTGCGAATCATGGAAAAAGGCGTGTTGAGCACCAAAGCAGCCTCAGAAGGACGGTTCACATATTGATTGGCATTGCTGATGGTGATTGGACGCACTGCATGGGTGGCTCCACCTCGCATACCAAACACGGCTAAAGGAATGAACACCAGGAAACAGAGGGTATGTATGAGGTAGTATTTGATGTATTGCCGCTTGTGGGAAAGCATGAATTTGCCTTGGGGCTTGACATAAAGATAGATGAGAGCGGCAATGAGCAAGATACCCAAGATGACCAGATACCAATGGTTCAGGATTTCCACGCCAAAGATGCCACCCAGATTGCCTTCATGACTGAACTCTTGAAAAACAGAGGCGGTTGTGCGTCTGCCGGTATATTGGAAATATACGGAATCGGTGAGGTTGATAACGATAGCAAGGCCATTGACAACCACAAACACCCACTTGGCGAAGGTTTGCCAGCTATCTTTTTCTTTCAAATGGCAAGGCAGCAACATCAAAAGGGCAAAGAGGAGGTTGGTGTAGATGATGGCAGAGGTATCGAACATCCAACAGCCTTTGAGAACGGTTGGCCAAGAGAGGGCAGAAAAGCCTTCAGAGAAAGCCGACCAGTTGACCAGCAGATAGGCTATACGACAGATGGCGTAGGCGATATAGGCCAACACCATGTTGCAAACGAAGGCAACAATGCTTGATATTTCAGATTTAGCTATTTTCATAAAACTCTTTCT
>CACZRQ010000214.1 GCA_902783615.1 uncultured Bacteroidales bacterium
AACTCTTCTGGCACATAACCACTTCTGATGCGCCATTCTTGGGGATAGAGATTATTGGCTCTATTCCCTAAATTTTTGACAAAACCTAAGGGTTGGGCTCTGTAAGTGAGGAGCACATAACCCTTGGGTGCTTCTGCGGGTAAGGTCACTGATTCTTTACGCAAATAGGCAATTGCCTGGGAATAATCTACCTCCTGATTGGCAAAAGCTTCACGGTTTAATGCAACACTCATGGCCAACCCATGAGCAGGAATGGGTTCCTTGCCTTTTAAGGTGGCCACTAAGACACCAGCCTCCAGCATTTTCAACCCATGTTTCTGTCCCCAGAGATAGAATGCTGCCAACGAAAGCGGCAAAGCCCTCACTCCTTCTTCCGTAACTTGCCAATAGAATCGTTCAGGCTCGTCCAACCACATTTGGGTGATTTGCAGAATCTCCCTTACAGGCAAAGCCGACTTCTGCTTGCCTTTCTTCTTACCAAGTGCTAAAGTGTTGATGTCAGGCAGATAAAGCGAGTGGAATCCAATCTCTTCTGGTTTACGAAGAACAGCCATGAAGAAACCCTCTCCCTCTACCCTATGCTGGAAGAAATGCCACACAGGATAATCATCACCACAGAGATTGCCCACAGCATTACATTCTTCTGGTAATTCAACGGGCAAGACCTCGGCATCGAACTCTTGGACTATCCAAGCCACATTGTGTTCGTTTTCTTCGACATTGTAAGTGCAAGTGCTATAAATTAGCAGACCCCCAGGCTTGAGGGCATTCCACACATCAGCAATGATGGTTCGCTGACGTTCGGCACACATCCTCACATTTTCGACACACCAATTCTCAATAGCCTCATCATCTTTTCGGAACATGCCTTCTCCAGAACAAGGTACATCGGCCACAATCACATCAAAGAGGTTCTCGCAAGGAGCAAAATCAGCAGGAGCATTGTTGGTAACAATTACTTCGGGATGCCCCCACTTCACCATATTCTCTGCCAATATTTGAGCTCTGCCTCTAACAATCTCATTGCTCACCAGCACACTCCCCTTAGGCAGAGAAGCTCGCAACAAAGTGGATTTTCCTCCTGGAGCAGCACAAAGATCGAGGGCAAAGACTGGGTTCTTAACATACTGCCGAATGGCTTGACCCAAAAACATCGACGAAGCTTCTTGCACATAGTAGCATCCTGCATGAAGCAAGGGGTCGAAAGTGAAGGCAGGACGTTGGGAAAGATACCAGCCTTCATTGCAACCATACACCTTATTTATATATATAGGAGTGGTAGATGGCTCAACAGGCTTGAGCGGATTGAGACGGATGCTGACAGGTTGCTCCTTTTGGAGGGCATCCAAAAGCGCATCTGTTTCTGTTTTTCCCAAGAGGGTTTCCATCTGTTGTATGAATGCTGACGCAAGTTTTTTCATCTTTCAGGCCATTTTTCACCACAAAAATATAACTTTGCAGGGAAAAAATGAAGAAAAAAGTGAATTAGGTGCAACTTTTATGCCGTATGCTTGCGTCTAATGTACAAAATAACGAATAAAACAGTAAAGATATGAAAAGGATGATAATGACATTGGCGGTAGCCACACTGGGAATGACCGCTATGATGGCACAAAGCCATGAGGTGACCACCACTGACAAGAACGGCAACAAGGTGGTGTATGAGATCAGTGATGCACCAGCAACCAAAGGTGACACACTGAGCATAACGACCTACGACCCCAACAGCGTAGCCAAGAGCGACAGCATCAACGGGGTCGATCGCAACGAAGACTATGTGATGACAAAGGAAGACCTGATTGACATCATCAATGAAACAGGCATCAAGAACTGGGGTGGCCCAGTAGCCAGCACTGCTATTGGAGGCATGATCCTGGGTGGATTCATCTGCGTATTCTTGCCCATCGTCATCATCGTTGCAGTATTGTTATACCGCTACTTCAATCGAAAGAAGAAGTATGAACTGGCACAGAAGATTGTGGAAAGCGGACAGCCTTTGCCAGCCGACTTTGCCAAGACTTTCGAAGAGGAGTATAACACAGCGGAAGACAGGGGACTGTATGAGAAAGGCGTAAAGAATGTGGCCATTGGTATAGCACTGAGCATCTTCCTCTACATACTGACAGATGAGTTATTCCTGGGTTGCATCGGCTTGTTCGTGATAGCAAACGGTGTGAGTCAGCTGCTGACCTACAACCATCGCAAAAGCATAAACAACGGAGATAAAAGCACTAATCATACTGACAACACTATTTTCAAGGACTAACTGAGAGATTAATTAATGAAATCACTGAGTGACATAGCCTTAGTGACCCAAGTAGTAGTATTGCACAACAAAAGCGCATTCGACCAGCTGGTCAGGAAGTACCAATCGCAAGTGCGAAGGTTCTTCCTGAACCAGACTTGTGGTGACAAGGAACTCAGCGACGATTTGGCACAAGACACATTCATCAAGGCCTACACAAGTTTAAAAAGTTTTAAAGGAGCAGCAAATTTCTCAACTTGGCTCTACAGAATTGCATATAATGTTTTTTTTGATTATATTCGCAGTCAGAAACCAACCTCCGATTTGGAGGTGGTGACTACCGATGCCGAATATAGCAACGAGCAACAGGACCTAGCTCGCAAGATGGATGTATATGCGGCATTGGAGCAGTTGAAGGAGGCGGAAAGAACCTGCATCACCCTCTTTTATATGGAGGAATTGGAAATCAAGAAGATTGCCGAGATTACAGGAATGGCAGAGGGAACGGTGAAAAGCCATCTGAGCCGTGGAAAAGAAAAGATGGCCAATTATTTAAAACAGAATGGATATGGACGATAACGAAAGATTGATAGCAGAGTTTATGAAGCAAAGTCGTCAGGACATTGCCGACAATGGCTTCACGGAGCGAGTGATGCGCGGATTGCCTGAAAGCAAGCCTCAACATGACTGGCTACCAACGATATGGAATGTGGTGATGATGGTGATCGTGGCTATCCTGTTTGTGGCTCTCGGGGGAGTAGGTATTTTAAAGAATGTCCTCTATCAGTATCTGAACAACGCACTGACTCGAGGCATTGACACGAGGTGGGTGATGGTGATGATGGTTGCCTTTGTCTGCTATGTTTGCCAGAAGGCATTGAAAACAGCTTGATGATTGTTGAACTTTTAAAACTATACGATTATGGGAATTATCATTAGTATTATCATCGGATGTGTCTGCGGTTTCTTGGCAGGCAAGATCATGAAAGGTGGTGGCTTCGGCATTTTGATGAACCTGTTGCTGGGTATCGTGGGTGGTGCCGTAGGTAGCTGGCTGTTTGGCTTATTTGGCATCGAATGGGGTGGCCTGATTGGCGAGATTGGTACAGGTACCATTGGCGCTATCGTGGTGCTCTGGATCGCTTCTCTGTTTAAGAAATAAACCTTGGTTGCAAGTTTGCAACTTGGTTGCAAAACATTTGCCATACTTTTGTAGCGTCAAACAAAAAAGCGCACAAGAGTATGGCAAATTCTTTACATAATCACCAGCATGAATGTTGCTCTCACGAGCATGAACATCACCATGAACACCATCATGAGCATCATCATGAGCATCATCATGAGCACAGTCTGCATAAACAACTGGCACTTATCGTTGTTTCCTCCCTCCTCCTGATTGGAGCTGTCGTTGTAGAACACTCTTTCCATTTGCCAACCTGGCAATTACTCCTTGTCTATTTAGTACCTTACCTATTAATAGGACATGAAACATTGCATGAGGCTTGGGAGGGCATCATGAAGGGCGAAGCCTTCAACGAGCATTTCCTGATGTCGATAGCCACCATTGGTGCCCTGTGCATCGGCTTCTTACCTGGAGCAGAAAGCCAGTTCCCTGAAGCCGTGTTCGTCATGCTCTTTTTCCAAATAGGTGAGCTGTTCGAAGGTTATGCAGAAGGGAAAAGCAGAGAAAGCATTGCTCATCTGATGGACATCCGCCCAGACATAGCCCATGTGCTGAGAGGGGGCAAAGAGAAAGATGTGAATCCTGAGCAAGTGGCTGTTGGCGAGATCATTGTCATTAAACCAGGCGAGAAGGTTCCCTTGGATGGTGTAGTGATAGCAGGAAGCAGTTCACTGAATACCATCGCATTGACGGGAGAGAGCCTTCCTCGTGATTTGACGATTGAAGACGAAGTGATTTCTGGTTGTGTGAACCTGACTGGTGTGCTTCAAGTGCGAACCACCAAGAGCTTTGGAGAAAGTACTGTGGCCAAGATCATCAATCTAGTAGAACATGCCACAGAGCGTAAATCCAAGAGTGAGACCTTCATCTCCAAGTTTGCAAAAATCTACACACCCATTGTGGTTTTTGCAGCTATCGCAGTAGCCTTATTGCCTCCACTATTTTCTGGCAACTTTGCCGAAAGTTTCCCCACCTGGCTCTATCGTGCCCTGATGTTTTTGGTAGATTCTTGTCCTTGTGCATTGCTAATCAGTATTCCACTCACCTTCTTTGGAGGCATCGGAGGGGCTTCAAGAAAAGGAATCCTCATTAAAGGAGCCAATTTGATGGATATGCTCTCGAAGATAGATACATTGGTGCTCGACAAGACAGGCACCCTGACCCACGGACAGTTTGCAGTGACAGCAATTCATCCTGAAAAGTATGATGAACATCATCTGATACACTTGGCGGCACATGTGGAACACTTCTCCACCCATCCCATAGGAGCTGCATTGAGAGATGCGTTCCCTGAGGAAGCCACTGATGGCTGTGTGGTGAGCGACACCACAGAAATAGCAGGACAAGGCATCCGTGCCAAGGTGGGCAACGATATTGTTTGCGTAGGAAATACAAAGATGATGGATGCCATTGGGGCTAAATGGCACGACTGCTCGCATGTGGGAACCATCATCCACGTAGCCATCAACGGAGAGTATGCTGGACACATTGTGATCAATGACAAGATTAAGGAAGATAGTGAAGGAGCTGTCAATCAGCTGAAATCATTGGGAGTACATCGCATGGTGATGCTCACAGGCGATCGCAAAGAAGTGGGTGCTGATGTAGCTACGAAACTACACATTGACGAATATCACACCGAACTGATGCCCACCGACAAAGTGAGCATCGTGGAAAAGCTGTTGGTAGAGAAAAAAGAAGACAAGGCTTTGGCATTTGTGGGCGATGGCATCAATGATGCTCCTGTGCTGGCTCGTGCCGATGTGGGTATCGCCATGGGAGGTTTGGGTAGCGATGCCGCCATCGAAGCAGCAGATGTGGTGCTGATGGATGACAAACCATCAAAGATTGCACTATCCATCAAAATAGCGAGAAGGACAATTGCCATTGCCCGTCAGAATGCGGGTTTTGCCATAGGCGTGAAAATAGCCGTCTTGCTGTTGGCCACCTTTGGATGGGCCACCATGTGGATGGCAGTATTTGCCGATGTGGGCGTCACGGTGTTGGCTGTACTGAATGCCATGCGGGCTTTAAAAGTGAAATAACGAACTTTAGACTTAAATACTCTTAATGAATCAGTGTCTTCTGCCTTTCTTTTGCTATCTTTGCAAAAAAACAAAGGTATGAGAACGCTGATTTGTTTGATAGGGTTGTTGTTGCCATCGTTGTCTTTCGCACAATACAACAGGAAATATGCCGAGCTAACGATGCAGGCCGATTCTCTGTTTATGGCAGGAGAGTATGAGGCTTCCAGCAAGACTTTTGGTGAAGCCTTGCAGATGAAGGACTTCATACAAGGGGTTCATCTATACAATGGAGCCTGTGCTGCTGCATTGGCAGGAGATACAGAAACGGCTTTCAAGCGCCTTTACGCCCGCTTGGAACGCGAAAAGAACTGGTACACAGAGAATTTAGAAAGGGATGACGACCTTGCATCATTACACGAAGACGAGAGGTGGATGGCTTTGACGGATAGCATGATGGTGAGGAAGCGCCGCATTGAAGCCAACTTCGACAAGCCTCTGCGTCGCAGGTTGCAGATGATTTACAAGACTGACCAGGATGTAAGGATAGCCTTCATGGCAGCTCGTAATCGCCAACCTCACGACAGCATTGCCGAAGCTGAAGCCTTGCGAGAAATGCAAAGGGTGGACAAAATCAACCAAGAGCAGATCTGCAAGATTCTTGATGCCCGAGGATGGGTGGGAAGCGACAAGGTGGGTGATGCTGTGGGCACTTTCTGGGCAGTCATCCAACATTCCAGCTTAGATGTTCAGAAGAAGTATTATCCCTTGTTTCAAGAAGCCGCTTCAAAGGGAGATATTAGCAAAGAAGGACTTGCCATGATGGAAGACCGCATGAATATGTTTGAAGGAAAGCCACAACGATATGGTTCACAAATCGTTGATGATGGACAAGGACAAAAGGTTGTCTATCAATTGTTAGATGCCTCGAAAGTGGACGAATGGCGAAGCGAGATAGGCATGGAGCCATTAGACGATTATCTGAAGAAAATGAATGCACATAGATAAAACAATTAGCGATATGAAAAGATTCTTGATTTACATATTGTTGCTATGGGGAGGTTTCTCCGTAGCTTGGGCACAGGAAACAGGACAAACCCAAGATTGGCTGGGAATCTGGCAACAAGGGTTGAAGTACAAGGACAGTGGCAACAACAAGAGAGCGTTGCAATTGTTGGAGCAGGCCTACGAAATGCATCCCTCGGATAGCATCAAGCGCGACATAGCCAGTGTGTACTATGACCGTGGCGTTTATCGCAAGAGCATCAACATCAGTCAGTCGCTGTTGAGAGAGGATAGCTTAGAGGCCGACTTGGTGCTGATTGCCAAAAGTCATGAGAAATTGAACAATGCCGACTCAGCCTTGGTGTTCGAGAAAATCATTGCCCAGAAAAACATTGAAAATGCCAACAACATCATCAATCTGGCGAAGAACTACGAGGATCGAGATATGCTTGATTCAGCCTTGGTGGTGCTTGATGACTTTTGCATCTATGACAATGAGAATATGGCAGTAAATGGTTTGAAGGCTTATATGCTCTATCAGACAGGCAATTATGAGGAATCGCTTGATGAATACAGGAGATTACGAGACGCTGGAGATAACTCCACCACCACCAATTATTACATGGGCTTGGCTTACGCTCGTGTGGATAGTTTGTGGCAAGCATACGATTGCCTGAGGGTTGCAGCCCGCAAGGACCGTTACAAGAATCAGTACATTTTGGCTCAATATGGCATTGTCGCATCCAAGACAAATGGCAACGAGCGAGAGGGCGTGAATGTAATCACACAAGCCATCGAGAAGATCTTGCCAGATGAAACGCTGATGTGGTCGCTTTACAACACACGAGCCAATGCCAATATCCGTTTGCTGAAATTCGAGGAGGCGATAGACGACTTCAAGCGTTCACTGACCTACAAGCCTGATCGACTGACAGACATCTATCACATCGCTTATCTCTATACCATCATTCATGATCGAGCCAATGCCGACCGCCATTTCCAGATGTTCATCAGCAATGCGCAGAAGAGCAGCAACCCCGACAGGTACAAGAAATGGGTTGAAGCGGCTGAAGGATACTTGAAACGTAGCAAAGAAGAGCATTTCTTCCAAGGGGATGACGAAAATTTGAAAGACTTCTGATTAAAAAGCTACCAATCTCTTTCAAAATTGAATTTTTCGCTGTATCTTTATGGGCAGAAATGTTCAATCCTTAAACTAAGAAAGACTATGGGAGACTTATCAGAAAACATCGTGAATTCTGTGAAACAAGGAGGTGCAGCCAGTGGAGCACTGGGTGACATCTTGGGACAGATCTTAGGCAGAATGATGGCCAACAAGGGAACGACCACCCAACCTGCTACTGAACAACAGCCTAACGACAAAGGCATCGAAATCGGCAAAGAGTTGGATTCCATTAATGGCACACAAAGGCCTACAACCCAAAGGAATGGAGGCATCGACATTGGCAAAGAACTGGATGCCATCAATGGCACACAAACGCCTGAAACCC
>CACZRQ010000215.1 GCA_902783615.1 uncultured Bacteroidales bacterium
AAAAAGTTGCCTTCACCCTTCACCTTTTCTTAAAACATCTTGATATTACTGGTTTATCAGGGTGAAGGGAGGTGAAGGCAGGTGAAGGGAGAGTGAAGGCAGAACAATACTTATACTGCAATCACCAACTCATTAGGATTATCTTTCTTACTATCACCTTTCACCTTTGCCTTCACCTCCCTTCACCTCCCTTCACCATGAAAGATGATAAACATCAATGGTTTTCTAAAAAAGGTGAAGGGTGAAGGCAAATTTCATGAGAGTTTTGTTTTTTTTGCAAGAGGGAAAAACAAGGGAGGTGATTATAAAGCAACCCCGAAGTAAAAGGGTCGTTTACTACGTGAGGATGGCCTGCTAACTACGGGAAGATGAAAACAGCTCCTCGCAGGGTTCAAAATACGATTACTGCTTTTGGATGCTGCAAGCATCCCCCTATAATAGCCGTGGGTTCAAGCACAGCGAGAACCTACGGATAATATGAATAAAAAAACAATCGACGCTGAAGGCGTCGCCCAGCATGATGCAGGGGCACTCTTTCAGAGTGCAATTATTGATGCATCAACGTAAACCGCAGGTTCGTTCCGAACCCGCGGCTATTATGAGGCGACGCTTTCAGCGTCAAATAACAAAAAAGACTCCCCCTCTTAGAGGGGGTGGCGCGAAGCGACGGGGGCGTGTGTTATTTCGGAATCAACAAACGATATTTTGGCATCAACACACTCCCTCCCCCTCCTGACGGAGGGTACTCCCCCTAACTGAGGGGGAGAGTCTTTAAAGATGATCACCGCACGTAGGTAGGTTACTTAATTAAGGGGAAGAGTCTTTAAAGTCTCCTCTACCAATATTACTTCCCCTTACTAAGCATGAGAGTCTTTTTAGAAGACTGAGGATTTAGGAAGTGATTTGGCAAGAGGGGTGTGCAAAAAAGCACATCCTCTTATATCGAATTCCAGAAACGGCGGAAATCGGCATATTTGCCGAAGATTACCAGCTGGTCATCGGTCTGCAAAGCAAAATCCTCGGGAATTTCCACCAGCACATTGCGCTCGGTATAATTAATGCCCATGGCATTCTTCTGCACCCTGCCACGAATGGTAGCCAAGAGCTTCAGACCAAATTCCTCGGTGATATGCAGCTGAGGCACAGAATAGCCCACCAACTTCTCTGGCACATTGAATTTCGCCACAATATGGTTCTTATCCACGCGGAAAGTCTCGATGTCGTAGCCAAACTCTATGCGCTCCACCATGTTATGGGCAGCATCAGCCTCAGGAGACAAAATTTTCTCGATGTTGAACGCTTGCATCACCGAACGATGCACATCATCGTTGGCACGAGCAAAGATGTGCTCCACTTTCATCTGCTTCAACAAAGCAGTGATGCGAACGGAAGCGCCAAAATTTTCGCCAATGGCCACTATCACAGCATCCACATCGTGGAGAGGGAGGGCAGCCAACGCCATCTCATCGGTGGCATCCATCACAAATGCTGCCGCCAGTTTCTCCTTAATGGATTCTATATGAGCAGATTTTGAATCCACACCAATTACTTCATGGCCAACGGCAGCCAATTCCTCTGCCAACACATAGCCATAGTCTCCTAAACCAATTACAATGTATTTCATAACTCAATCAATAATCAAAATAAAATTTTACAACATAATCGTCAATTGTCAATCGTCAATTGTCAATTATTTAATTGATTATAATCTCCCCACTCGGATAGCGATAGTTCACCACCTTCTTTTGCTTTACCACTCCCATTAAAATGGTGATCATGCCCAAGCGTCCAATGAACATCAAGGGGATGATGACCGCCTTACCCGCATCGTGCAACGAAGCTGTGGCATTCAAACTGAAGCCATCGGTGCTCAATGCACCCAAACACTCATAAAACACTGCACGCAAAGGCAACTCAGGTTCCAAAATGTTGAGGATGAAAATGGAGAAGCCCAACACCGCCAAAGATGTCAGCACAGTACCATTCGACCTGCGAATAGAGTTGGCAGACAACTCGCGATGGAACACCTCCACCCTGTCTTCACCCCGCAGCATTGCCCTCAGGTTCAGCAACATCACGGCAAAGGTGTTCACCTTGATGCCACCCGCCGTAGATTGTGACGCACCACCAATCCACATCAACACCGAAAATATAATCATCGACGAGGTTGTCCACGAAAGTGGATCAATCGGTGCGAAGCCTACCGATCGTGGAATTACTGCCATAAAGAACGACTGTGTGAGCTTATCACCCACAGTCAGTCCTATCAACGCCCCATTCCACTCTAAAACAGCAAAGCAAACGGTAGGCACCGTGAGTAGCATCAGCGTCATAATCAGCACAATGCGTGTATTCAAGTTATATTGTCGATACACCTTCCTTTCCTCCCAACGATGATGACGAAGCAAAACCCAAAGCCTTCGGATTCCATTCTTCAAGATATCCTTGAAATTCACCAGAATGGGGAAACCGATACCACCCAGAATCACCAGACAAGCCAGATAGAGGAAAAGAGGAGCATGATTGCTAAACACCAACGGGTTGGCCAATCCACCCTCCAACGTACTGAATCCAGCATTGCAGAAAGCCGACACAGCATGGAAAACCGAGAAGTTCACCTCCTCCATCAAATCATAGCCCAAAGTGCCATGAATATCAGTCCAGATGGCAAAGGCTCCCACGCCCTCAATCACCAGCGTAAACCCCAAAATATACAACAAGGTGGATAGTAGTGAACTGAGCGAGTTGCTACTCACCACATCCCTCACCATCATCTGGTTATAGATGCTTGTATTCCCCATGAAGAACAGAGTGAAGAAGCTGGTGAACGTCATCACACCCAAGCCCCCTATCTGGAATAGCAGCATCAGCACCAGCATGCCTGCAGGGGTGAACGTCTGGGTGTAATCAATCGGACTCATGCCCGTTACACACACTGCACTGGTTGACAGAAACAGCGAATCGAGCCACGAAATGCCTTGATAGGTACATCGGGGAAGAAGCAATAATCCCGTACCTATCAGGATGATAAGCAGGAAACTGATTGCCAGAATGAGGGAGGGGTTCGCCCTACGCCCCAACAACAGCGAAAAGCCATGGGCCAGATTGACCAAGGCTATCACGATGCACACTCCTACACGGTAAGACTCGCTCTTCATCAACAGCCAAAATTGCCGTATAGGACCTTCAGGAGGCTGGTGGAAGAACAAGGGTATCAGCGTAAGTAGCAGAACGACAGCCAAAATCCACGAGAAGGTGTTCATCTCATGCCGTGTATTGCCATAACGCAACATCAAACGAGACAGCAAATCCACCAGAAACACAATCCACACGGTTCGATACACCAAGCTCAACGTCTGCATATCGGAGACCGAAATCACGAAACCATGCTCGTACACCACTGCCAACAGCACCACCACCGATGCCGCAAATGCCAGCAAGCGGATACCGCCCAATAGGAATTTTATGTAGGGATAAATCCATCGGTTACGGTACAACAGAAACTTGTTATCCGACAATTTCATGGTTTCACATCATGCAATTAACAGGCAAACTTAATCAAAAGTAGAATTATAAGCAAAAAAAAGGAGCAAAAAGCGTCTGTTTTAAAAATAATGATTACTTTTGTGCCAAATTTTCACTAAAAACTATACGAAAATGAGTAACAAGACAAAAAGATTTATCCTCCCAGAGGAGGAAATACCACGCTACTGGTACAACATTCAAGCAGACATGGTGAACAAGCCACTGCCGCCCATTCATCCAGCCACCAAACAACCTTTGAAGGCTGAGGACTTGTTTCCTATCTTCCCTGAGGAGTGCTGCCGCCAGGAAATGAACCAGACGGATCAATGGATCGAGATCCCTGAGGAAGTGCGCGATATGTACAAGTATTATCGCTCTACTCCGTTGGTACGCGCCTACGGTTTGGAAAAGGCATTGGGTACCCCTGCACATATATATTTTAAGAACGAGAGCGTGAGCCCTATGGGTTCACATAAGCTGAACTCTGCCCTACCTCAGGCTTATTATGCGAAGCAAGAGGGTACTACCAACATCACCACCGAGACCGGTGCTGGCCAGTGGGGTGCTGCCTTGTCATACGCAGCTCGCCTGTTTGGTCTCGAGGCTGCCGTATATCAGGTGAAGATCAGCTATGAGCAGAAGCCTTACCGTCGCAGCATCATGCAGACATTTGGCGCTCAAGTGACTCCATCACCCTCTATGTCAACCCGAGCTGGTAAGGATATCCTCACACGCGACCCATTCCATCAAGGTTCATTGGGTACCGCTATCTCTGAGGCTATCGAGTTGGCCATGATGACTCCTAATTGTAAATACACTTTAGGTTCTGTGCTGAATCATGTGGGTCTGCATCAGACAATCATCGGTTTGGAAGCTGAGAAGCAGATGGCTATGGCTGGCGAATATCCAGATATGGTGATTGGCTGCTTTGGCGGTGGATCAAACTTCAGTGGCATCGCATTCCCATTCATGCGCCACACCATCCTGGAAGGCAAACAGACTCGCTACATTGCAGCTGAGCCTGATTCTTGTCCGAAGCTCACACGTGGTAAGTTTGAATACGACTTTGGTGACGAGTCTGGCTTGACACCACTGTTGCCTATGTACACCTTGGGTCACAATTTCCGTCCTGCCAACATCCATGCAGGTGGTTTGCGCTATCATGGTGCCGGCGTCATCATCTCTCAGTTACTGAAAGACAAGATGATGGAAGCTGTTGACATACCTCAGCTCGAAACCTTTCAGGCAGGTACGCTGTTTGCACGTGCCGAGGGTATCATCCCTGCTCCCGAGTCATCTCACGCCATCGCTGCCACCATCCGTGAGGCGAAGAAGTGCATCGAGACGGGCGAGGAGAAAGTGATTCTGTTCAACCTCTCAGGTCATGGCCTGATTGATATGGCTGCCTACGATCAGTACATCGCCGGCAACTTGCAAAACTACCGAGTTACCGATGACGATCTGAACAAATCATTGGCCGATGCCGATGCTTTGAACAAATAAATTACTTGTTATAATGTAAACGATGCGGCTGGCTGTGGGGCAACCCCTGCCAGCCGTTTTTCAATTCATCTGATGCGTGCCACGCTGACTCATGATGACATAGATGATTACTGGAGCACCCACAATGGGGGTGATGGCATTCAAAGGAATGATGCCATTCTCGCCTGGTAACACACACAACAGATTACAAAGAAGTGCTACGGCACTGCCTGTGAGCATCGTGACAGGCAGGAGCGAATGATGATTCTCGGTGCCCAAAATCAACCTGGCCACATGGGGAACCGCCAAACCGATGAAAGCGATGGGACCACAGAATGCAGTGGTAATGGCTGTCAGCAAACCCGTGATAATCAGCAGATAGTTTCTGAGTCGCCAGGTATTCACACCCAAGTTGGTGGCATAGCGTTCACCCAACAGCATGGCATTCAATGGCTTCACCAAGAGGATGGAACAGAGCAAGCCCGTAAGCACAACGGCTGCAAACGAGGGCATCTGTTGCATCGACACCCCGCCAAAATTTCCCAAGCCCCACACCAAGTAGGATTGCACGCCCTCTTCTGTAGCGAAGAAATTAAGCAATGAGATGGCCGATGAAGCGATATAACCCACCATGATGCCAGTTATCAGCAACATCACACTGCTACGAATGATGGTAGAAAAGAAAAGAATCAGAGCCATGATGGTCATCGCCCCTAAGAAGGCACCGATGATGACCGAGAAGAAGCCTGTGATACTGAAAGCTGCGGTAGTGATGCTTCCTCCAAAGGCCAACATCACCAGTGCTACACCCAAGCTGGCTCCAGCATCGATGCCCAAGATGGATGGCCCCGCCAAAGGATTCTTCAACACGGTTTGCAACATCAAACCACATACTGCCAACGAAGCGCCACACAGCAAAGCCGTCAATGCCTGGGGCAACCTGCTCTGCCAGATAATGAAACGCCAACTGGGTTTGGCAGCCTCATCACCCAACAGAATGCCAATCACATCGCCAGCAGGTATGGATATCGATCCCACCAGCAGGTTGGCCATAAACAGCAGCAGTATCACCACCACCAGTCCCAATCCATATTTCGTTCCTTTATTCATTCAGCTTTTCATAATACTTCAGCCCACCCAAATCAAGCTCAGGATGGCAGATTTGGATATAATCACGCAACAAGCGATCTGGATGGAACGGTGTTTCCTCGTAGAATAATGAATAGGATGTGTTACATCCAAACACCCGACGTTCCTTGAACGCCTTCATCTCGGCATTGCCGTGAAAATCAGCAGCCAACTGTTTATATGTCATCGCAGTAGGCTGGTTATAGCGAAACACCCAGATATCGGCATGACCTGCTTTATCGAACACTGCCTCAAACGACAGGGCCAACGACCCACTGTGGTCATCGTCTGCGTAGGGATAAGTTGCATTGGCATCTGCCCACAGCTTGCCCTGTGTGCTCTGACCACCAGGCACATACCACACCGAGCCCGTCTTCAAGTCAGTAATCACCGTAGGTTTGTTCTCCGCCTGAGAT
>CACZRQ010000216.1 GCA_902783615.1 uncultured Bacteroidales bacterium
AGGCTTAGGCATCGGACAGAGTCATGAAGTGGAGATGTACGATCCCAAGACCCACACCTTTGACGGTTTTGGATGCTTAGACACCAAACGCGCATCGCACACCCAGATGGAATTGGATAGTGGCAGGGTTGTGATTACAGGCAACTGGTACCACGAAGATGCTATTGAGATGTATGATGGCAACATTACGTTTACCAATATCAAAAAGACATCTCAAAAGCGTGCATTAACGAACGTCTTCCGTATCGCCCCTGATGATGTTATCATCTTTGGTGGCCAGAATTATAAAGGTAATGATTTCGACACCATTATTGTCGATCGTCTGAAAGGCGAGCCCTTCATTGACCCGTTTTTCGATACCTGGAAACCAACGCATCTCCACATATCTATCCACAACGACGACAGTTTTATCGGCGACGAAGCAAAAGGCATCTACAGCTACCTCTTTCCTGTGAAGAACAAAGAGGGACAGTTGGCAATAGCCAAAGCCGATGGAACCAGATTCTCGTTAGTACCTACCACCAGCCCCATCCCCATGAAGTTTCAGGAGAACACAATTATCTATTATTCACAGGTTCTTGTGGATCGAAAGGCTAAGAAAGGATACATCATGGGGAACGATTCCATTCATCAGACTAGCAGCCACATCTACATTCTGTGCATCGACTATAGTCCTGCATTGAAAGGCGCCCCATGCCCAGTCACGCTCTATTATACCGACCCTATCCCAGATTTTGTCGATGCCTCACCTCTGATCACACCTAAAGGCAATCTACTATTGACGGGCGGCACAGGGAAGAAAGAGGATCCCAGCCAAAATTTCTACCCAACTGATCACGTATTCTTGTTCCATTTTGGCAGCGAAGAGTTCGTGTCATCCTCCTTTCTCAGTCCTATCCCATGGTTGTTAGGTGGTTCTCTCTTGTTAGCGATTGCAATTATCTGTATCTACCTCATTTACAGACAGCCCAAACAGGAACAGAAGGTTGAAAAAGAAATCGAGGCGTCAAAGACACCAGATTCCAAAGAGGCTGCCAATACAGAACTCATGCAACGCATCCACCATCTGGTAGTTGAAGAAAAGCAGTTCCTCAACAGCAATCTCACGGCATCAGGTTTAGCCAACGAGTTAGGTACGCATCGAAACAACATCTCATCGTGCGTGAACATCATAAAAGGTTGCAACTTCACACAGTATATTAACAGCTACCGCATCGAATACGCCAAACAACTGATGCTGAAATACCCCAATCTGAAGGCAAACGCCATTTGCATCGATTCTGGATTTGCCAATGACATCTCTTTCTTCCGTACATTCAAGGCACTAACAGGTCAAACGCCTGGCGATTGGAAGAAAGAACATCTTCCCCAAACAGAAACAAAAGAATCGTAAATCGACTAACAATTTGCAAAATGTTAGTCAATTGTTACCATTTTCGTCCCTTTATACCATTTTTATTTGTAGTTTTGCAAATAATAACTAAAGCGAGACATAAATATGAAAACCCGAAAAGCATCATTCGTGATAGTGATGACCCTCTTAGCAACGAGAGTGGCGGCACTTCCCTCCAGTCCTGACGAGTTCGTATGTCGGCTCCAGAACGGAGAAACCATAGTGTGGCAGCTTGAAGAGCAGCCAAAGTTAGAACTTCAAGACGGTTACTTCAACATTTCATCAACAGGCGCAACATTATATTATGCCGCTGAGGATGTGAAGGAATTTTCTCTCAATAGTAACGAAACAGCCATTGATGCTGTTAAGAAAGTTGACAGCACCAAACCAGTTGTAAACTCAACGGCAGGCCGGCTCGTTATCAGCGGATGTCAGCCAAAAGAGTCAGCCACAATCTATGCTGTTGATGGAAAACAGGTACAAACCACTCAAGTCAACGGCGACGGCACGCTTACTCTCAATCTCAATGAACTGCCTTCTGGCATTTATATTGTAAAGTTACAGAATATAAACTTTAAATTCGCCAAGCCATGAAAAACTTAAGCATACCTCATAGTCTGACGTTGAGACTGTCAGCAATGTTCATCCTTTTTTCATTTTTTGTCAACGAAGCGCTTGCACAAGGCGTAACAGTACGTACCAGAGACGGGAGGAGCACAGACTATCCGGCTTCCACATTCAGTCGCATTACGCCATACATCCAGAATCAGTCAACAACTTCAAAGGCGGACTACGGTATCGATGTCTTTAAGAGCGATGGCAGCAGCGACCGCTACATGGAGCAAGATCTGTATCTCGTCACCCCCTACGACACTCATCGTGATGAACAGGGCGAACCGCA
>CACZRQ010000217.1 GCA_902783615.1 uncultured Bacteroidales bacterium
CAGCTGAATCCAATCGCCCACCCGCAACATATCATTGCCAGAGAGCTGCACACCAGCCACAAAACCCAGGATACTATCCTTGAACACCAACATCAGCACAGCTGCAGAAGCACCCAAGCCAGCAAACAGAGTGGCAGGCGACTTGTCAATCAGTACCGAAACAATCAGGATGCCGCCCAAGATAAACAGGATGATCTGGATCACTTGCACCAGACTCTTGACGGGTCGCCCCTTATGCAGGTAACTCTCGTCATACCAGTCGTTGGCAGCCTTCACCAAGCTGTTCAGTGTAGCCATCACTGTGCCAATCATATACACATATACCAACTTCTGGCAGAAGGCCAAGGCATCGGTATGCACCACAAACGCCAAAGGCAGACCCAGCTGCATCAGCACGCCAGGGAACAGGTGAAGCACATGATGTATCACCTTGTGGTTCACCATGTGACGCAAAAAAGCGATGGGTCGCTTCTTCAAGAACCGCGAAACACTCACGGCTATAATCTCTTGCAACACGTAATTCAGTGCCAGCGCAATCAGCACAATCATCAGTGCCGTGCAATATTCATCCATCAAATTGGCCGTCTCAGCCGAGAAACCCAAGCTGAGCAGCAAGTCGTTCATCCAGTGGCTTAATGTTTCCATACACCTATTTTATATTTATACAATTTGTTTACAACTGCAAAATTAAGCATAAAAACGTAAGAAATTGGCATAAAACACACGAAATGTCACAAATTATTGCTTTATTTGCGGTTTGTAAACAAATAAAAACAAATAGCATGAAGAGATTAACTCGCATTTTCGGTGTATTGTTGCTCATGATGGTTGTTGTAGCTGCCTGCAGCAAAGACAGTTTCGAACCAAGCCCCTCACCATCTCCTTCAGGTGGTGGCGGAGGAACAACGCCTACACCAACACCTACACCCAGTGATGAAATCCAGAAAGCTAACGACTTTGCATACGATGCGCTGGATACTTACTATCTATGGAAAGACCAGATAAAGAATGCCATGGACACAGAGCTTGACACCTACAAATGCACCGACCCCATCGCAGCGGTAAATAAGATTCGCTACAAGGAAGGTGGTGGCTATGCAAGCAAACAGGACGAAGACCGATGGACACAGCTTTACGATGATATCAGTCCTTTCCAGGAATCCGTGCAAGGCGTCAATACCACCAATGGCATGAACCTGACCGTAGGCAAGTTCACCAACTCTGACCCCCAGGCCTATTTCTTCATCGTGAATTTCACCTACGAGAACAGTCCTGCCGCAAAGGCTGGCATCAAGCGTGGCGATGTCATTATTGACTACAACGGTGAAGACATCACCGATGAAAACCTGAAAGATGCTTACTATGGCACCACCACTGCCACTTACGGTTTGGCCGACTGGAAGGCTGATGGCATCCATGACAGAAACGAATCGGTTACCCTAAGCTCTGTCAAGATGTATTGCGACCCAGTGATCTGCAGCAAGATCTTTGATGTGAATGGCAAGAAAGTGGGTTATCTCATGTACGATAATTTTGACGTAGAATCAGTTGACAAGCTGGTAAAGCTTGGCAAGGATTTCAAAAGTGCTGGCGTGAAAGAGCTCATCATCGACCTACGCTACAACGGTGGCGGCTATGTGTTTACCGAAGAGGTGCTGGCCTCCATCTTCGCTCCGAAAGCCAGTGTGGATGCCAAGAATCTCTACATGACGGAGATTTACAACGATGTGCTTACCAATGCTTTCGGTAAGAGCGATAAGAACTTCAACAAGACTTACCTCAGCTATGAGCATGAGTTTGGCAGCAAGGGGGATGACGTTTACAAGAAGATTTCCACCAAGGATGCCAACATCGGACTGGAAAAGATCTATGCGATCGTTACAGGCAATACCGCCTCGGCATCAGAGTCGCTGCTCGTAGGTCTGAATCCATTCATGGATGGAATGGTAACCATTGGCCAGCAGAGTTATGGCAAATATTGCACAGGCTATATCCTGGGTGTTGACGATGTGTATAACTCAGCTCCAGCCGCCATCAGCAAATGGGGCATCTATGTAATGGTATCTACCTATGCCGACCGTGATGGCAAGAATATGGCTCGCCCCGTGGGCATCGTGCCTGACAAAAGTGCGAAAGACACCCCATGGGATGGCTATGGCATTGGTGATGAGGACGAAACCATGTTGAAGGAAGCCCTCAAGGCTGCTGGCAAGAGCTATGCCAACACCCGCTCTGTAGAGTTCCTGCCACAGGTGAATGTCAAGCCGATGCACAATAAGTATAGGTTCGCTAAGCGCATCATGCAGGCTCCGAAAGTGGAGAAGATGAAATAACAATAGTTCATGATATGAAAGGGGATGTGTCATTATAGGCATATCCCCTTTTTCTTTTTACCTTCCAAAGCCAAACTGCACGGGCAGGGTCAGCAGCTGGTAGTAGAGGGTGGCAGCCATCCGCTGGTGGCCAGCGGTGTTGGGATGCAGCCGATCGGTTTCGGGGTTGATGAAGTATGGCACCTGCTCCTCCACCATGGGGTTCAGACCCGAGAGGGCACTGAGGTTGATGACAGGGATGCCCCAAACATCAGCAGTCTCGAGGGTGGCCTGGATGTAGTCGTTGATATAAAGGCCAGCACTGTTCTGGTAACTCTCGTCAGGCTGCAGGTTGCGGTCGCCAAAGTTGGCAAGGGCACGATGCAAGGGAGTGAGCAGCACAATCTGCTTGGTGGGATAGAGGCTTTTCAGCAGACTCACAGCCTGATTGATGCGCCCCTTAAAGGTATCATCGCTCATCACTGGGGTTCGACGCACACGGTTCACAGGAGCCTTGGGATGGCCAACCGCCTGCATCACCTCCTCACGTTTCTCGGTGAACCACTGGCCAATAGGCACACCAGCCAGGAAGTCGTTGGTACCCACAAAGACAATGATGGCATCCACCTCATCGCCATGCTGGGTTTTCAGTTGCTGCGCCTGATGACGAATGTGAGTCCACTCGTTGCCGCTGACGGCATAGACGTATGGAGTGATTCCTAACCAGTCGCTGAGGAAACTCCACGATTTCTTCACATCGGTGTAGGCGTTGGGATCCCAGATGGAATCGCCCAAGAAACCAACACGGGCTCCCTGCCAAGGGTGCTGCAGAGGAGCTTGGGCTGACAGTGCCACACTGAGGCACAGCAACAAACAACAAATAACGGTCTTTGTTTTCATGATACAGTGATATTTATAGCGTACCTAAAGGTATGCGACAACAATTACAATCGCTTCAGCGCCAACTTGATGACTCTTTCCACTGGAGCATCAGGCTCTTCTTTCAGGATGGCATAGACCACCTTCTGAGAGGGAGCAGCGGGGAAGCCCAGCATGGTGAGGGCAGCAACAGCCTCCTGCTGAACCTGTCGATTCACCGCCTCTGCCTTCGGCATTTCCACCACAGCTGCGGCGGCACCCATTGCCAAACCATCTGACTGGATCTTGTCTTTCAGCTCGACAATGATGCGCTGAGCCGTTTTGAGGCCAATGCCCTTGACAGACTTCAGCAAATGGGTGTTCTCTGTGCTGATGACATTCACGAGTTCACTGGGCGAGAGCGCTGAGAGAATGGTGCGAGCCGTGTTGCCGCCAATGCCCGAAACGGTGATGAGCAAGAGGAAAAGCTCGCGCTCCTGCTTCGTGGCAAAACCAAACAGCACATGGGCATCTTCACGAATGGCCTCATAGACATAGAGCTTGCATTCCTGCTTGCCCTGAATGGCACTATAGGTGTTAAGAGATATGTTGCACATATATCCCACTCCATGACAATCTATTACAGCATTGGCAGGCGCCAGTTCGGCCACCTCGCCTCTAACATAATCCAGCATAAAATGAATATTTTTGTTTTTATGTTGCGAAGATACGGATAATTTATGTAATTTTGCCACCAAACTTGAGTTTTTTACAACAAATACACAGAAGATATGAAGAAAATTAGAGCAGCCATCGTTGGTTATGGCAACATTGGGCGCTTTGCATTGGAAGCATTGCAGGCAGCCCCCGACTTTGAAGTGGTAGGTATTGTTCGCCGCGCAGGTGCTGAGAATTGCCCTGCCGAGCTGCAAGGTTTGAAGGTTGTGAAGAACATCCGCGAACTGGAGGGTGTAGATGTGGCTATCTTGAGTACGCCAACACGTAGCGTGGAGAGCTATGCCAAGGACATTCTGGCGCTGGGTATCAACACAGTGGATAGCTTCGACATCCACACGCAGATTCCTGCTTTGCGCAAGAGTCTGCAGGAGGTGGCCAAAGCGCACAACACAGTTTCAATCATTTCTGCCGGATGGGATCCCGGCTCGGATTCAATTGTTCGCACATTGCTGCAGGCCATTGCCCCCAAGGGTATCAGCTACACCAATTTCGGACCAGGCATGAGCATGGGACATACGGTGGCTGTGAAGTCGAAGGAAGGCGTCAAGGCAGCCCTGTCGATGACGATTCCTGTGGGCACAGGCATTCATCGCCGCATGGTGTATGTGGAGCTGGAGGATGGTTACAAGTTTGAGGACGTGGAACGCGCCATCAAGACCGACCCCTATTTCGCCAGCGATGAGACACATGTGATGCAGGTGCCTTGTGTGGATGACTTGAAAGACATGGGTCATGGGGTGAACCTGACCCGCAAGGGTGTTTCTGGCAAGACACAGAATCAGTTGTTTGAGTTCAACATGCATATCAATAATCCTGCGCTGACAGGTCAGGTGCTGGTTTGTGCGGCTCGCGCGGCCATGCGTCGTGAGCCTGGATGCTATACGATGATTGAAGTGCCTGTGGTGGATCTGCTGCCTGGTGATAAGGACGAGTGGATCGGACATTTGGTGTAATACTTACATACTCCCTCCCCCTCCTGACGGAGGGTACTCCCCCTTACTAAGGGGGAGAACTTTTTTATGCTTTTCCATGTAGGGGCTACAAAAAAAAAGCTGCCCGCTATCTTCACAGACTGCAAGCAGCACAAACCACAAATACAAATACAACTAAACAAAGTTCCTTTATAGAATACTGTC
>CACZRQ010000218.1 GCA_902783615.1 uncultured Bacteroidales bacterium
AGGAGAACACTTCCCTAAGCTCTCCCTCTTAGATAGAGGGAGTACCCCGTCAGGAGGAGAACACTTCCCTAAGCTCTCCCTCTTAGGAAGAGGGAGTACCCCGTTAGGAGGAGAACACTTCCCTAAGCTCTCCCTCTTAGGTAGAGGGAGTACCCCGTCAGGGAGGAGGGAGTATGTTGTTTGACTATTCTTCTGGTAAACCAATTTATATAGCACAGGCAAAAGCATAATGCCAGTAAGATAAGACACCAATAACCCCACACTCACGGCAAAAGCCTGGTCGTAGAACAAAGCGCCAGCTATGCCACTCATGAAAATCAGCGGAACAAAGACTGCTACTGTAGTGAGCGATGAGCTGAGCATAGGAGTAATCACCTCAGTAGTTCCTGACACACAAGCCTCATCCAAATCACACCCCTTTTCCCTGTATTGCGAAATATTCTCTGTTACAATGATGCTACTGTCAATCATCATACCCAAGGCCAAAATCAAGCCAGAAAGGGAGATGATATTCAGCGACATATTGAATAGGTAGAAGAACACAAAGCAGCAAATGATGCTCACCACCATACTGAGGCCAATGATCAGAGGCGACCTCACATCGCCCAAGAAGAACACAGCTACGATGAAGATGAAGACAAAGCCCAACAACAGGTTCTGTTGCAGGTTGGAGATGGTATAGTCCAGCAACTCAGTTTGGTTACGACTCACTTGGAAATCAATCCCTGGATAAGTGACCTTAAAAGTATCTATAGCCTTGTTCACTGCCTCTTTCATGTCATCCATATTCTCGTCGGCCTGCTTGATAACAGCCAGTGTTACAGCACGCTTACCATTGACCTCACTCATACCCACAGCTTTCACAGGGGTAAGCTCCACCTCACAGAAATCGCCCATGCGGAAGAAACGGCCAGCCTTGTTGAGCAGGATGTTCTTCACATCATCTGTTGTTCTTAGCAGCGTGTTGAAGCGGATGTTGTATTCATAATACCCATCTCTCACCGTCATGCTTCCTGGGGTCACGTTATTCTGCGCCAAGGCATTTTCCAAATCACTGATGGACAGGCCCATCGATGCCATCTTGGCAACATCGGGTGTGATCTGCAATTGCTGCTGCAACGTGCCTGTTACATCCACCATCGCCACCTCTGGCAACTGTTCTATTCTTCGCTTGATGATGTTTTCGGCAACCTCAGACAATTCCAAGAACGATTGACGATTGTCAATCAATGTAAGATTCAAGTAGAACACAGGGATATCTGTCGCACTGGCCTTAATCACCTTCGGCCTATCCACATCCTTGGGCAGATAGTTCATCGAGGCATCAATCTTCTCATTCACCTCGATGAAAGCCAAATCGGTATTCGTGCCAAAATCGAAGCCCAAGCGGATGATGCCACTGCCATCGCGAGTGCGGCATTCCAGTGTCTTCAACTTCGACACTTGCATCAGCTGTTGCCTCACTTGTCGCATCACTGTATTTTCCAGTTCGCGAGCTGAGGTGTTCTGTGCCGTCACTTGTACAGTTATCTCTGGTATGGCAATGTCTGGCAATAGCGATACAGGCAAGGTGAAATAGGTCACCAAGCCTATGATGCTGCATGCCGCGAATGCCATCAGCACCGCTATTGGTCTATTTATCAAGAACTTTACCATTTAATTGACGATTGACAATTATATCTATCTTTTCACTTTTGCTTCGTGCGCCAAGTTCACATTTCCTGTCACAATTATCTCATCTCCCTCTTTCAAGCCTTCCAAGATAGTATAGGTGTCGGCATTCTCCAAGCCAGTCTGCACATAGTTCCATATCGCCTGGTCACCCTGCAAGGTAAACACTACTTGTCTTCCTTGTCTCAACACCACTGCACTCTTGGGCACCACCAACTGACCTGGCATCTGCCGCCTCACACTCACCTTGATGTTCATGCCACTAAACAGCCTGTCGCTTCCCTTCACCTGAGCCTTCACCTGCACCATTCCATTGGCATCCACCATCGGATTAATCTCTGTCACAGTACCTCCGTGGATGGCTGACACATCAGCGTATGGGGCAATCACCACCTTATCGCCTCGATGCACCAAAGGTAACTCGTTTTCCAACACATTGAACGTAGCTTCCATGCCCTGCGAGCCAATGATGGTGCAAACAGCATCAGAGGGTGAAACCCTGTTGAAACGCTTCACCTCCAGATTGGCAATCGTGCCAGCAAAAGGAGCTTTCAAGGTAGCATTGGCCTCATTGCTCAACGCCAATTCGTATGCTGCCTGACTTTGGCTATACCCACTGCGAGTCTTGGCTAACAGCATGATGTCGGCAGGAATCTCTGCCTCCGATTTGTTACCATAGCCCTGCCCTATCAACACATCCTGCAAGTCGAGCTTCGCCTGCTCGAAAGCATTCTGGGCCTGCTCCACCGCATTGTGCAACTTGAACTTGTCGAGTTGGGCAATCACCTGTCCTTGCGCCACATGGTCGCCATTCTTCACCTCCACACTCTCCACAATGCCCTCCGTCTCGAAGTGTACATCCGTGAGCTGCATCGCCTCCACCTTTCCATTGCTCACCAGCTCATGCTCGAAAGCCTGTCGCTTCAAGGTGATGGTGGTCACCTCATTGGGCTCAGCCTGTGCCAAAGCACTCACCCCTTCCTTTGAGGTATCATCACTTTTATCCGCATTCGAGCAAGCCGCACAAAGGCTGGCCATCAGCCAAATCACCGTCTTTATCTTCATACCATCCTATGCTATTTATCATTTACTTAGCAAGGGGATCCACCCCCTTATCCACTTCAGTTACAAAATTGATGTTATTAATTGGCAAATCATATAATCAAAATATAATTTGTTCCCTCTGCGTCAGTTTTTTGTCCACAAAGCTACTTGCTTCCCATCTATATGCCAACAAAAAGAATTCACAAAAAATACACTTTTGCATGTTCACTCCACTTTCTTCCCTATTCTATCCCATCTCACCTTGCCTTTGCCATCCAGGCAATCGGTGAATCTCCATCTCCTCATATCTCAATGTCTAAATCATATATTAATACTACAGGTTCTGGGAAATCGCTTTCAATATACATCTTCCTACTGTCCTCATCCACCACTATATGACTTGACCGCCTGTCAAGCATAAACTTCTTAGTCATTTCTCCCGTCATTTTGTCAAAAACATGTACTTCCTTACCGCAAAAATCTGGAGTCATTGCTGGTTCGCCAGAATAAATGGCATATACATATTTATTCCCTATAGATACTGAAGCATACCCCCTGTTTGACTTGTAAACAGGCACAGCACCTGCTTCTACATCATAATTCAGATCTTCAATCACATATTCCCATTGTTTTATCAGATCATTGCCTTTCATCTCATATAATGTTAGAAGGGAAGCTGCAGTTACGCAATCAGCCATGTAATGCCTATCTTCAGAAAAATATTGCCTCCCGTAGTTAGCCATAAAGTGAACTTCTTCAGGATAAGAAGATTTTGGTTTTTTACGGTATTCTCCAGTAAATTTAAGCAATTCTAAGGAATCGTTGAGTAGTGCGAACTTACCATCCCTAAACCTCCCCGATGCTATGTAACCATTGTTGGTTTTACTCAGGCCATACATTCTCAGTCCAGTATCAGAAACATACATCACATTGATTGGCATGACCTCTTCCTTGGCTGAAAGCACCTCACTAAAATCATAGGTTGCTATCTTATTCCCAAAATCATATAATGACAACCTGACAGCATCATCAGCATTATAAATACTGATACTATTCAAGCTGGAAAATTCTCCTGGTCCTTGCCCCATCGGCGCAAAAGAAAACAAAAACTCCCCTGTATTAATGTCATATATTTGAATGAAGTTATCAATGGCTTTGCGGTCTATCACAAACAGTTTATTCTTATAGCCGTATATCGCCCTCGGCTCTCCCAATTCCAACTCTATAGAATCTGTAGCTGCAATATGCAACCCATCTCTTCCAGCTTTATTGCTTTCGCAAGATGTCAATGTCGCAGCTATAAAGCAACATATAAATACATAATACTTCATAATCACAAAATTGCCTGGCATGGCAAAAAAACCATGCCAGGATGTTAATGTCACACTTCAGGATAGATGATGGGTGCCTTATCAGAATAATCATTTCTTGGCGTAGAGCAGACATATCCTTGTACAGGTAAGCAACCTACGACCGAGTTAATATCATCTGCCAAAGCCTCCACATTGGCAGAAGTCAAATCTGCCACATTCACATCGCTCTTGTCAGAGCCAATCATACTGTAGCCAGCAGCAATCGCAATTGCTGACATGAGGGCTACGCTCATCATTACTTTCTTCATAACTATTTGTTTTTAAAGTTTATATTCAAATATACATGCTTCTGGGTCATAGCCTATACCATAAAGGATGCCACTTTCAGCATCAACATCGAACGAGACCAAATCTGTTTCAAGCTGGTAATGCTTGACAGGTTTCCCATCCCAGTCATACACCAGCACCTGGTTACCACGATAAGCATCGAAAATGCCATCATTCAGAACCCTACCAGAATATAGAGCAAAGATATAATCATTTGTACATGAAATTTCCAAAAAACCTAGTTTGCATTTGGTCGTTATCCCTATAACTACCTTATCAGAATAATCTTCCTTGAAAAATACAGGAGGGAAATACTCCAGCATCACCCTATTATTTAGTCCTTCTTCATCGCAACTATAAATAGCTAATGCACAACCGTCCATAAGGCTCACGACCAGTTTGCTCCCATCTGGTTTAAATTTCTGTGTGCCATTAAGGAACACTTCCACTTTGTCCAAATCACTCAAGTAATCAGTTTCTTTAAAATGGGGGAAATATGTACTATCCCTTAGCACATTGTCCACATAGTATCTCAACCACGAAGTGCCACCCCGTCCTTTCGCTGCCATTCTGTCGCCAAAGAAGGTTGGCCTTATAAGTGCTTCTACACCTATATCCTGAACGGGTTCTACACGCAAATCTAGATTCGGTTCATCAACCAATATATAACGTTTTAGTCTATGCGTATCAAAAATCATTAATTTTGATTTTGAGACTTCCAACCGAGGAAAAAGCAACTCATCAGGCCCATCACCAATATTAACTCCATGCTTATAATACCCAGTTACGGGATTCAGCACTGTAAAAATATTGGTTTTGGCATCATCAAATAAATAATAACTACCATTTGCCTTTTTAACCTCCCACGGCTTATACACCTCATATTCTTCCAAGTCAATCTTATTGCTTATCTTCAGGTTCTTAATTTTGATAGACTTAAAATGATC
>CACZRQ010000219.1 GCA_902783615.1 uncultured Bacteroidales bacterium
AAAAGTGCTTATTATCGGTGCAGGCGGTGTGGCTACCGTAGCTGCATTCAAGGTTGCTCAGAACCCTGACGTTTTTACCGACATCACCATTGCCAGTCGCACCAAGGCTAAGTGCGACCGACTGGCCAAGGCCATTGGCAATCCGAATATCAAGACCGCCCAAGTGGATGCTGACAATGTGGACGATCTGGTGAAGCTGTTCAACGAGGTGAAACCCGACATCGTGATGAACCTGGCATTGCCATATCAAGACCTCACCATCATGGAGGCTTGCCTCAAGACAGGTGTGAACTACCTCGACACAGCCAACTACGAACCACGCGACGAGGCTCACTTCGAATACAGCTGGCAGTGGGCCTATAAGCAGCGCTTCGAGGATGCTGGTCTGACAGCCATCTTAGGTTGCGGCTTCGACCCAGGTGTGAGTGGTGTCTATACAGCATACGCTGCCAAGCATCATTTCGACGAGATCCACACCCTCGACATCGTGGATTGCAATGCTGGCAACCATCACAAGGCATTTGCCACCAACTTCAACCCAGAGATCAACATCCGTGAGATTACCCAGAAGGGCTTATATTATAAAGATGGTGAATGGATTGAAACCGAGCCGTTGGAAATCCACAAGCCCCTCACCTATCCCAACATCGGTCCGCGTGAGTCGTACCTCATGCACCACGAAGAGTTGGAATCGCTGGTGAAGAACTACCCCACCATCCGTCTGGCACGTTTTTGGATGACCTTCGGTGAGCAGTACTTGAAGTACTTGGATGTGATTCAGGGCATAGGCATGAGCCGCATCGATGAGATCGAGTACGAGGCTCCTCTGGCCGACGGCACAGGAAATGCCAAGGTGAAGATTGTTCCGTTGCAGTTCCTGAAGGCCGTACTCCCCAACCCACAGGATTTGGGTGAGAACTATGAAGGCGAGACCTCCATCGGTTGTCGCATCCGTGGCATCAAGGACGGCAAGGAGCGCACCTATTATGTATATAACAACTGCAGCCACCAGGAGGCATACAAGGAAACTGGCATGCAAGGCGTGAGCTACACCACCGGTGTACCTGCCATGATTGGTGCCATGATGTTCCTCAAGGGCCTGTGGAAGCGTCCAGGCGTATGGAACGTGGAGGATTTCGATCCCGATCCATTCATGGAGCAGCTCAACAAGCAAGGTCTCCCTTGGCATGAGGTGTTTGATGGTGACCTAGAACTATAATAATTGACGAAAATAATTGTCAATTGTCAATCGTCAATTGTCAATTAAAATAAATCATTCATTAACAAATTTGTATTTTTATGGCAAAAAATGAAGAATTGAATTTTGAGAAGCCTGTGCCATCAGCTGACAAGCTGAAGGCCCTGCAGGCTGCCATGTCGAAAATCGAGAAAGATTTCGGCAAAGGCTCTATTATGAAACTGGGCGATGACCACATCGAACAAGTGGAAGTAATTCCCACTGGTTCCATCGGACTGAATGCCGCCTTAGGCGTAGGCGGCTACCCTCGTGGCAGAATCATCGAGATCTACGGTCCGGAGTCATCTGGTAAGACAACATTGGCTATTCACGCCATTGCCGAGGCGCAGAAGCAAGGAGGCATTGCTGCTTTCATCGATGCAGAGCATGCATTCGACCGCTTCTATGCTGCCAAGTTAGGCGTGGATGTTGACAACCTGCTCATTTCCCAGCCCGACAACGGCGAACAGGCACTCGACATTGCCGAGCAGCTCATCCGCTCTTCGGCCATCGACATCATCGTGATCGACTCAGTAGCTGCCCTGACTCCCAAGAAAGAGATTGAAGGTGAGATCGGCGACTCCGTTGTAGGCTTGCAGGCTCGTTGTATGAGTCAGGCACTGCGCAAACTCACTGCAACCGTGAGCAAGACCCGCACCACCTGCATCTTCATCAACCAGTTACGTGAAAAGATTGGTGTGATGTTCGGTAACCCCGAAACCACCACTGGTGGCAATGCCCTGAAGTTCTACGCCAGCGTACGCATCGACATCCGCAGCTCTTCACCCATCAAGAACGGCGAAGATGTGATTGGTCGCTCCACCCGTGTCAAGATTGTGAAAAACAAGGTGGCTCCTCCTTTCCGCAAGTGCGAGTTCGACATCATGTTTGGCGAGGGCATTAGCAAGACTGGCGAGATCCTCGACTTAGGAGTGGAATTTGGCATCATCAAGAAGAGTGGCAGCTGGTTCAGCTACAACGACACCAAGCTTGCCCAAGGTCGTGATGCCGCCAAGCTAGTCATTGCCGACAATCCCGAACTGGCCGACGAATTGGGAGCAAAGATTGCTGAAGCCATGCAAGGCAACGCACCAATTGACAACGAATAAAGCAAGAAGGGCAGCTGTTTCCACAGTTGCCCTTCTTTTTTTTCGCTGAAAACACGGAAAATATCGTTTTTTTTAAAGATTTTTCAAAAAAAGACGAGCTGATATTTGCAGATTCAGAATCTTACATTATCTTTGCCCGCGAAATTAAAAAAAGAGATATCAATGATTTGATGAAAATATACAATGGCTGTTATTTAGACGATTGATTCTTCATAACAATCCATTGGTTCATTCGTTCAATGCTATGATTTGGAAGAGGGGGCGGCCGGATGGCGCCCCCTCAAGTATTATATCTTATCAATCAAAGTCGGTTCTTTCGCCCTACAGATTCGTTGGCAATAAGCATCCCACTACAATGATGGGTTGTAATACTCTTTATACCATTGAGCGAAAGCTCTCAGTCCTTCACGCAGGGTTATCTTCGGAGTAAACCCGAAGTCACGTTCCAGGGCAGTGGCATCAGCATAGGTTGTAGGCACATCACCAGGCTGCATGGGCACCAGTTTCTTGTGGGCATCGAAATCATAATCTGCTGGAAGCACACCTGCAC
>CACZRQ010000220.1 GCA_902783615.1 uncultured Bacteroidales bacterium
CCCTGTGTGCTCTGACCACCAGGCACATACCACACCGAGCCCGTCTTCAAGTCAGTAATCACCGTAGGTTTGTTCTCCGCCTGAGATGCCTGCTCCTTCAATGCCAGATAACTGGTTTCCACCTCAGAAAACAACCTACCAGCAGCTTCGGTCTGTCCGAACAAACGGCCATAGAACTTCATCCACTCAGCACGACCCAAAGCCGAGGTTTCCATATAGTCGGCACACTCCACAATGGGCACGCCTAACTCTTCCACTCTGCCATAGCCACCACTGTTTTCAAACGGAGAGAGCAGCAGGGCATCAGGCTCCAAGTCGATGATGCGCTCCAGGTCGGGACTCATGGCATCGCCACAGTCCACGATGCTGCCCTGATGCACCCCATCGATGATGAAAGGCAGGTGGATGTATTGGAAGTCGCACACCCCTGCAATCTGCTTGCCAGCCCCCAACTCATTCACCAGTGAACTATGCACCGCCGTATATATCACCGCCTTGCTGACAGGTGTGCGCACCAGTGTGCCTTCTGGCAAGTGGTCAGGCAGCACCTGCTCGCGAGGCACCAGCACATACTCATGCAACTTCCTTGCCTTATTCCACGGGTCGCGGATGCTCGCCACACTGTAGCCATCATAGTCCACAATCGTAAGCAACTGAGCATACTGGAGGCGCAGGGTATCTCCCTCTGGAGACACCCCACTCCGCCTATTTCCTTGGCAGCTACAGCACAACAATGCCACAAAGCAGCAATATATCAAGCGATAACACATTGTTTCAATCACCTCAAAACCGTCATGAAGCAAGGCCCAACGCCCACATCGTACGTCTTCTGGAGCTTGCCATCCATGTCATACTGAGCTACATAGCCATCAGTATCATAAACCGGATAACCATAGTCCACATTATAAGAAGACACATAAATATGACCACCTTCGGCATCAATCAAGATATTGGCAGGTGCATCCACCTCTTCATTACCCAAGAAAGCTTCGTTCACCAAACTCATATCGGTCAACTTATAACTATAGTAGAAATTGGTAGTGCTCCAATCCGCGTTATAAACCGAGTTGATGACATACAGCATGCCCTTGTACACGGTAAACCAAGTGGCGCTAATCGAAGTGTCAGCCACTTTGTCGTCTGGCTCAATCACGTAGATTGAAGAAGGAGTCATGCCATAGTCGCCCATTGACAGCACGAAGATACTCATGCCATCGGTGGCGATGCGGGTAGGATTCATGCCCACCTCAATCTTCTTCTCCTCAGCGAAAGTGGTGAGGTTGATCTTCGATACGCTCTTGCCGTTGACATAGCTGTTCTCCCAGTTCAAGCCATCGGAGTTCACCACATAGAGATAGCCATTCAGAATCACCATCTCCTCAGGATTTGGACCCACCTTCACCGACTTGTCTATTTCATTGGTGGAAGGATTGATGCGGATTACCTCGCCACTATAGAGCGATGCATAGACAAAGTTGTCATCTGCCACCACATAGCGAGGACCGTCATCGAACTTATCTGAAGGAATGGTAATCTGCTTCACGCTTGCCAATGTAAGTTTGTCCACCACCTCGATGGTCTTTGAGCCATACACGGCAATGTAAAGCTTGTCCTTAAACACGGCACCATTCTGCACCGTACCACCCAGGCTACGTTCGTTCTTGGCTGCAAACACGCCATTGGCAACCTCCTGCTTCGAGAAGTTGATGAACGAAAGCGAGCCATCGATACTCTTGCCCTGATTGCCACTGTTAAAAATAAACAGACCCTGCTGGTCGGCCGCCACCGAATAATCGGGTTCTGGCTCTGGTTCAGGAGCCGGCGTAGGTGTAGGAGTCGGTTCTGGCACAGGTGTTGGTTCAGGTTCATTGTCTTTACTGCAGGCTGCCAGCACAAACGGCACAGCCACCAATGCGACGAACAGTTTCAGAAATTGTCTTACATTCATTTTCATAATCACTAATATTTAGATTGTTAAACTTAAAGTCACCTTAAATGAGCGTCCCGGCATGGGGTAGCTCTTCACAATACAATATTGCTTATTTCCCAAGTTTATGCCATCCAAGCGGGCAGCCATCTCGAAGCTCTTGAACTTGAAGGTTCTATACAGGGCTGCGCCCCATTCGCCATAACCAGGCAGGCGATTTTCGGGCTTGTGGTCTTCCACCGTGTAGCGTGCACTCGACATCGTGGCATGCAACACCACATTCACCCAGGGGTTCTCCCACGACACCGAGGCCGAACCCAAGTTCTTGGGAGTATAGACTATCTGGTTTTTGTAATACTTCGATTGGGGGTCGGTCATGTTGGATGCCAATTGCAGGGTGTAGGCACCATTCAGCAGCAGTCTGTGCCTGCTGTTCAAGGCAATGGAAGCATCCACATTCACGTCAGTACCCCAGATATCCACCCTGCCCAGATTGATGATGGTCCAGAAGAACATGTTGAAAGGCACTGCCACAATCTTGTCCTTCACCTTATTATAATAGCCATCGGCAGTGATGTTCACATGCTGCAACCAAGAGTCGGCTTGCTGCAAACTGTAGGTCACCCCCACATTGAACTGGCGGGCAATCTCAGGGTTCACATCCCTGCTACTGTATCGCGCGAAATAGTTTTCGCTGAAGGTTGCCACACGGAAGATGTCTTTATAAGAGGCTCTGATATAGAAGTCTTGCTGCTCGAAAGGCTTGAACGAGAGCGACACCGATGGCGACAGTCGGTTGGCACTCTTGGATGACGCTCCGTTTTTGGCACCATTTTGGTAGATGGAACCCAACAATCTGGCCGTCAGCAAGAAGTGGCTACTCTGGTATTTGGCCGTGAGGGTCTGTAGCACCGTATTTCGATAAGGCCTCACCCCTGCGGTAGTGTTGCTGTTGAAATTGTTGTAGGCATAGTCGGCGGCATAGGCGAACGCCCAATGGTTGGTAGGCGTAAACATCAGCGTGCCAGATCCGTAATACTCGCGTTGGTAATAATAGTTTGAGAGAATGCCATCTGGATATTGGTTACCCTTGTCCTGATAATGGGTATAAGTCCAGTTAAACTTGCCATTCAGTTGCAAGTGCCACAGTGGTCCCAGCAGTGTTTGGTAATGCAACTGTGCAAAGAAATTCCGATCCGTTTCCTGCTCCCTGCTCACACTATTATATAATATTACGGGGCCAGGCAACTGGCGGAAAGCACTGTAATAATACACTTTGCCTTGCAGCAAGCCTGTTTCCGAAGTGTGCACCTGTACATTGGCTTCAGCTCGATTCGTCTCAATAAAGTTGTTGTTCCGCTTCTCAGTGGTCACAAACTTGCCATTCACTAAGCGGAAAGGATAATGGTTATCGGCACGCAGATAATCACCGTATGCAGAGAGGCTTACCCGTTTACCTAACTGTTGGTCATATCGCAAATAGGGGTTCAGCAAGCCAAACGAACCAGTCTTCACCTCGGCTTTCATGCGATAAGACTTCTCTGTAAAGTCAGGCACCTCTGTCTGTAGGCGTAGCACGGCAGCAGAGGCTACCGTCCTGGCAGGCAAGAAGATATCATCGTTATCGCCAATGGTGAGCGAAAGCGATCGGATATTATCCAATGAGAATCGCGAGAGGTCAATCTGTCCACTCTGTGCATCGGTAATGGTAATGCCATCGTATGCCACAGCCGTATGTTGCGAGCCCAAACTCCTCACAGAGATGGTCTTCACGCCCCCTGCGCCACCATAATCCCTCACGTTCACTCCCGAGAATCTTCGCAACGCATCACTCAGGTCGGTCACTCCTTGATACAACAACTGCTTCTGGGTAACCAGCTGAGTAGGAGCCGTACTGATTACATTTCGGCTACGCCCTGTGGTACTCACCGTCACTTCGTCGATGAGATGAATCTTATCGGCAATGGTATCAGTGAGCTGACTCTGCGCCCGCATGGTGACAGGCACAAAGCACAGACAGAGTGTCAAAAGCACACTGCAAGCATATCTATCCGAATGTAAGAGTCTGTTCCTCATCGTTGTATCAGATTAGTGCACGTCCTCGAATGCAGTTATCTACCATGCTTTGCAGGTCTTCTGACTTATTCCATGTCTGCGGCCTTCCCACCCCAAGGGGCAGTGGCAAAGAATCACAGGCACCTATCGGAAATCACAGCAGCGGGACTGTTCGGGATTCTCACCCGATTCCCTTTTCATCCTCCTCCTTCGCAAAAGGACTAGGAACAAAGCAGGGGACAAAGTTAGTGCAAGTTGAGAGAAATACAAAAAGAATTCATTCTTTTTTATTTCCGAAACGCCGCCTAACTTATCTAAAGATACGGAAAATCGAGAGAAAAGCCAAATTTATTTGAGCTTTTCCGAGACGGAGTAACTGAGATCGATCAGAATCTAATTAGAGTTCGAATAGAATATATTACGGTTGCAGTGTAATGCCAAAAACAAGATAAGCTTTCTGTGAACAGGGATTGCCAACCAATTGTCCGAAAACAGGAATACTGAACGAATCGGTGATACGGATTTCCTTTGTGGCAGTCAGAGCAAGATTGGTCACTGCAAAACCTGTTGTTCCGTATGTCTGGGTAGCATAGGGAACTATACCAGCTGTGGCAGTCCACTCAACCTTAGCAAAGCGGAAAGGAACACTGGCTTCGAAGTAACTGCTATAGGCTCGTTTGCCTTTATTATTCTCCCCGTCGTTGCCAGCAAAATTAGTGAACCACTGCAGATTAACCACACCAAAGTCATAGCCTATATTAGCTTCGAAAACATGGTTCGTTTTATGGGCATCATATTTGAAATACCGACCCAGCGGGTCGCTACCTGTAGAGACCCAATAGTCCGTGATTCCGATGTTAAAACCGCCTATGGTATAACTCAGCGTCAGGTCAATCTCATCGTCATCCTCCGAGTCGGAAAGCCCCACACTACCCCATGCAGCAATCGACAGTCCTTTATAACTCACGCCCAATGTAGGTTGCAGTGAAACACTTCCCAAGTTCTGACCACGCCAAATGTACTGACTGACAATATCTCCACTGATTGTCGCTTCCACTTTGTCTTGCGCCTTTACGGCTGTTGCTCCGAAGAGCAACATAGCCGCAAGGGTAAACAATCTCATTACCTTTTTCATAACAACTAACAAATTTACAAAATAAAACAATAACCGAGAATAGTAATTTCTTAATTAAAACAAGACTCACCATGTTCGTAAATATCGAGTCCCTCTTCCTCTATGCGCCTATCAACGCGAAGTCCATGGGTTTTCTTGATGCCATAGAACAACAGGAATCCACAGATGGCAGCCCAAAGGTCGATAACCAAGATACCGAACAGTTCGGCTCCAAAGAATCCCCAGCCGTGACCATAGAAAGCTCCGTTACTGACGGAGAGCAGACCCGTCAACAATGTTCCAAGGATACCACACACGCCATGCACGCTGGAAGCACCAACGGGATCGTCGATATGCAGCTTATGGTCGATGAGCTCGATGGTGAAAACGAGCACTACACCACAGATCAATCCGATAACCACTGCACCGAAGGGTGATACAAGATCGCAACCTGCCGTGATACCTACCAATCCAGCCAGTACACCATTTAAAGTCAACGAAAGCGAAGGCTTTCCATATTTGAGCATGGTGACGAACATGGTAGCCACACCACCTGCAGCTGCTGCAAGATTAGTGGTGAGGAAAACATGCGAGATGGCCACACGGTTCACTTCTCCACTGGCAGCCAACTGACTTCCAGGGTTAAAGCCAAACCAGCCGAGCCAAAGAATAAAGACACCCAATGCCGCCATCATAAGATTGTGGCCAGGGATGGCGCGACTTCTACCATCTTTCCCGTATTTGCCGATGCGTGGACCTAACATCAAAGCACCAATCAATGCCAATACGCCACCCACACTATGCACGATGGCTGAGCCAGCAAAATCGTGGAACACGTCGCCAAAGGTAGTCATCATAAAGCTATCGACCGCATCATTACAGAGCCAGCCGCCTCCCCATGTCCAATGACCCTCGATGGGATAGACAAACAGCGAGATGACTGCACTGTAAACCAAGTACATCGAGAACTTCGTACGTTCGGCCATCGCACCACTCACTATGGTGGCAGAAGTGGCACAAAATACCGTTTCAAAAATCAGAAAGCCCTCTACTGGCAAGTCACCCTTGTAGAAACTCAGGTCACCCCAGTTTGGCGCACCGATAAAGCCCGCTCCCTCGCTTCCAAACATAAATCCAAAGCCTAACAGGAAGAACAGCAATGAGCCGAACATAAAATCAACGAAGTTCTTCATCAGGATATTCGCCGTGTTTTTACTTCGTGTAAAACCAGCCTCACACAGCGCAAAGCCCGGTTGCATCCAGAAAACCAACATGGCTGCCAAAAGCATCCATACAGTATCGAGTGATAATCCTATCTCATTCATAATATAGTTGTATTAATTTGTGTTACCTATTTATTTCTTGTCTCTCAAAACAGTGTCACCATGTTCACCTGTGCGAATGCTCCATGTATCAATCATTTCACTCACAAAGATGCGACCGTCGCCTACCTCACCCGTGTGGGCCACCTTCAGTATCACCTGCACCGTGGGTTCCACAAACTGGTCACGGCAGATGATGGTCAACGCCACACGCTCTATTACGTCCGTTGAGTATTGAACTCCACGGTAAATTCGCTCTTCACGGCTCTGTCCGATGCCATGCACATTGTGGTATTCAAACCAATTGATGTCCGACTGCAACAATGCCTCTTTTACATCTTCGAATTTTGTCTTTCGAATGATCGCTTCAATCCTTTTCATACCTTTTACCTTATTAATTAATACTAAAACCCAATGATTGGATAACATTTTATCAATTGACACTGCAAAAGTATGAAAAAAATATAAGGAACCCATTCGGCTCCTTATACTTTGTTTTATGAAAATGCGTTATCGTGACAATCTGAAAGAAATATCAAAGATTACTGTATCATTATGCACATAATTTACAATGAAAAGCTATCAAATTATCAAACCTCAAAAAAAAGTATGGTTACAACTGAATCAATCCCTCTCCTGCACCAAACCACTGCGGAAGGCTACCAAGAGCTTCTGCAACTCGTTCACCTGCTCGCGAATCTCACGACCCTTGTCGGTATCCCTCACCATCATGCGCTGCTGGGAGTAATCCACCAGGAAGATGGTGGATTTGATGTCGAGACCTTCCTTGATGGCTTTCTCCCTGCTCTCGAAGGGTTCGTGCTGCACCAGCTGGAAGCCATGACTATGATACACCAAGGTATAGCCTGCAATGCCAGTAGTAGGTTGGTAGGCCTTCGAGAAGCCACCATCGATGACCAGCAGTTTGCCATCGGCCTTGACGGGTTTCTCGCCCTTGATGGTGCGCACAGGCACATGACCATTGATGATATGTGAATGCGTTCCGGGCTCTATACCAAACTCTCTCAATATGTTATCGCACACCTCTGCTTGGTCGCGCAGCACATAGTAATGGCCTTTCTCTTCTTTGTAGGTCTCCTTGTCGGCCACGAAATAGCGCTCAAAAGTAGCCATCTTGCTCTTGTCGAAGGTTGGTGTATCGGCACCACACCACAGATACCAGGCATAGTCCATGGCATTGCGCTTGCGCTGCTTATCATGATCCTCGTAGTAGGCGGCACGCAGCATACGGTCGGCTTTCTGCAGCAAGTTCTTGCCCCAATACTCCTTCTGGCCAATCTGCACATGCTTGAATGAGCCATCGGCATTCAACGGGATAGAGGCATGGAACAGCAAGTTGCTGTTCGACACCTTATACATGCTGCCGTTAGAGAAGAGACAATGCATGTGCTTGCGCAATTTCTCGCTGTTCATGAACGAAGCATAAATCTTGTCCATGATGTCGCGTTCCTCATCGTTCAACACATAAGGGTTAGCAGGATCAACAGTAGGCATGAAGTAGTCGAGCATCTCATAATCCTTTTCGCCAATGCGGATGGTGCCTTTCTGGAAATCAATCTTATCCAGTAGCAGGCGGTCTTCCATCTTATATTCAGGATGACGGCGTATGATTTCGGCCTCAAGCTTGAACTGGATGATGGTAATGGCCTTGTGCATTTGGGCAATCAGGCGCTGAGTCTTTTCATCGGGCTTGTTGTCGGCATACTCGCTGATGATAGGTTGGAAACGTTCGCACGGATCGTCCTTATAGGTATCCATCGCGAAGGTGGCCAACGGCAACAGGTTGATGCCATAGCCATCCTCCAGCGTGCCAAGGTTGGCATAGCGCATACACATGCGGATGACATTGGCGATACAGGCCATGTTGCCTGATGCTGCTCCCATCCACAGCACATCGTGGTTGCCCCACTGGATATCGAAGTTGTGGTAATCGCAGAGGGTATCCATGATGATGTGGGCACCTGTTCCACGATCGAAGATATCGCCCACGATGTGGAGCGAATCGATGCAGAGGCGCTGGATGAGATTGCACATCGCCACGATGAAGGCATCAGCTCGCTTGGTGGAGATGATGGTCTTGATGATGCCATCTAAATAAGCCTCCTTGTTGGGGTCGATGCTCGACTCATGCAGCAATTCCTGGATAATGTATTCGAAGTCCTTGGGCAACGCCTTGCGCACCTTCGAACGTGTATATTTTGACGAAACGTTCTGACACACACGCACTAAGCGATTCAATGTGATGCGATACCAGTCGTTCAGATCTTCTTCCTGCTTCTTGATAAGGCGCAACTTCTCTTCGGGATAATAGATGAGGGTGCAGAGGTCTTTCTTCTCCTGATCGCGTAGCGAGTGGGCAAAGATCTCGTTCACCTTGCGTTTCACGGTGCCAGAGGCGTTTTTCAAAACATGTTGAAACGCCTCATACTCACCATGTACGTCGCTCAAAAAATGCTCAGTACCCTTGGGCAAATTGAGGATGGCCTCCAAGTTGATAATTTCAGAACTGGCGGCAGCGATGGTGGGGAAACTACGGGCAAGCAACTGCAGGTAGTGCACATCATCGATGATATCTTCGGGTGTCAGGTTGTCAATCATAATTTTTCTTTTTTAATTATGGGTGTAAAGATAAACATTTTATTCCATTATTCGGTAATAAAGACAAGAAATGTTATGTTTGGGGCAAACAAATGCCGAAAAAATTTGGTTGTTTAGAAAAAACAGACTACATTTGCATCCGCAATTAGGGGCAACCCATGATTGCGAATGTGAATAAAGATGTTCGGGGTGTAGCTCAGTCCGGTTAGAGTATACGTCTGGGGGGCGTGGGGTCGCTAGTTCGAATCTAGTCACCCCGACATTGAAGGAAGCAGGATGGAAACCAAGGTTTTATCCTGCTTTCGTTTTATGGAGAGACTTGAAACACTTAATGTTATTTACTAAATTCTATCCCAGCTGCGCACTGGTATCCCTCATCGTAGAGTGCCTGCAACTTACTGACATTCTTTTCCATACGACCTACCTGGATTGGATTTACGGGACGAATGACGATGGCTTTGCCCTCGCGCTCCAGCTCTTCCAACTGTTCGAGTTGATGGTTATACATCTGGCCTCGCAGGCGAATGGACACTTTCAGGCGAGGGTAGTTGCGATAAAGGAAACTGGGAATGTGAGGCTTTTTCTCGCTTTTGCGATAGCCAGCATTGCGGGTGAGCACCACCACCACGCGTTCGTAGCCCTGACTGAAGGCTCGCTCGAAAGGGATGGAGTCGGTGATGCCACCATCGAGCTGAGGACGCCCATCCACCATCGACATCGGACAGCCGAAAGGAAGGCTGCAGGAAGCCTTGACAATATCGATGATGCGCTTTGAGTCGTTTTTCTCCTCCCAATACATGGGGCGGCCCGTCTGACAATCTGTGGTGACCATCTCAAATCGCTCAGGACTATTGGCAAAAACATCGTAACGATAAGGAATCACACGCTCAGGGAAATCGTAGAACATCAGGCGGAAGTCCATGATGTTGCGCTGGGTGAAGAGGTATTTCAAACCGATGTAATTGTATTGTTCCAGCAAATCGATGTTGGCCTTGCGTGCCCTACCCCGCTGGTGCGACATGTAAGAAAGGCCATTGCTGGCACCTGCACTCACCCCAATGACGTAAGGAAAGCGGATGCCCCGATCCATGAAATTGTCGAGCACACCGCAGGTGAACACGCCCCGCATGCCCCCACCCTCTAAGACAAGGGCAGTTTTATCGTCAAGAATAACCCTTTGAGTCATGTTTTTTCATTTTTATAGAGCAAAGGTAAGCATTTTTAAGATAATTTACTTAACTTTGCAGCGTTTGATTGGAAAAATAAAACTAAAAACAATAATTATGATGAAGAAAACATTGTTATTTGCTGCTTTGGGTCTGCTGAGCCTCAACATGGCAGCACAGGATGCCCCCAAGGAAGACGAGGGCTTCAAGTTTACTGTAGTGAAGGAAATCCCCATTACCAGTGTGAAGAACCAGGCTCGCGCAGGCACGTGCTGGTGCTATTCAGGCTTGGCTTTTTTAGAGTCTGAACTGCTGAAACAAGGCAAGGGCACTTACGACTTTAGCGAGATGTTCATTGTGAAGAACACCTATATGGACCGTGCCGAGACAGCCGTTCGTACCCATGGTGACGCCAGCTTCTCTCAGGGTGGTTCGTTCTACGATGTGCTGTATGGCATGGAACACTTCGGACTGGTGCCCGATGAGGTGATGCCTGCAGGTGCCATGTATGGCGACACCATCAGTAACCACACTGAGCTGAGTGCCATTGCCGATGCTGCTGTGGCAGCTATCGCAGAAGGTCGTCTGCGTAGCCTGCAGCACGACAAGGATGGCAACATGCTGTGGAAGAAGGCCGTAAAGGCTATTCACGATGTGTATCTGGGTCCAGATCCTACCACTTTCACATACAATGGCAAGAGCTATACTCCGAAGACTTTCTTCGAGAGCACAGGCCTGAAGGCAAGCGACTATATCTCACTGACTTCTTACACCCATCATCCTTTCTATGAGCCATTTGTGCTGGAGATTCAGGACAACTGGCGTTGGGCACAGAGCTACAACCTGCCTATCGATGAACTGATGGAAGTGTTCGACTATGCCATCAACAATGGCTACACCGTGCTGTGGGGCTCTGACGTGAGCGAGGAAGGTTTTAACCGTCAGGGTGTTGGCGTTCTGCCTGATATCGACAAGGTGGTTGAGCTGAGTGGATCAGACATGGCTCACTGGCTGAAACTGCCTGCTACCCAACGCGATGTGACTTCAAAGCCAAGTCCTCAGAAGTGGGTTACCCAGCAGGAGCGTCAGATTGCTTACGATAACTATGAGACTACCGACGACCACGGCATGCTGATTTACGGTACTGCCAAGGATCAGGATGGCACCGATTATTACATGGTGAAGAACTCTTGGGGCGACAGCGGCAAGTATCACGGTCTGTGGTATGTATCAAAGGCTTTTGTTCGCTACAAGACGATGAATATCGTGGTGAACAAGAAGGCTGTTCCTAAGAGCTTGTTGGATAAGTTGGGAGTTAAGTGATTGACAATGGACAATTGACGATTGACAATTGACTATTGACAATTAACTATTAACAATTGACGATTAGTGGAGGTGGTTATCCCATCTCCACTTTTTTCTTATTATATATGGTGGAGTGAAAGTTTTTTCGTAACTTTGCAGCCAAATTTGGCTAAGGCTGTTTGAAAATAACTTAAAATAAACAATATGAGTTTGAAAATCGTAGTATTGGCAAAACAAGTACCCGACACCCGAAATGTGGGGAAAGATGCCATGAAAGCCGATGGAACCATCAACCGTGCGGCTTTACCTGCCATCTTCAATCCGGAGGATTTGAACGCTTTGGAGCAGGCACTCAGACTGAAAGACGCTTTCCCAGGCTCTACCGTAACGCTGCTGACAATGGGACCTGGACGTGCAGCAGAAATTATCCGTGAAGGACTCTTCCGTGGCGCCGATGGCGGTTATCTCTTGACCGACCGTGCTTTTGCAGGCGCTGATACGCTGGCAACTTCTTACGCTATCGCTACCGCCATCCGCAAGATTGGCGAGTACGACATCATCTTGGGTGGTCGTCAGGCTATCGATGGCGATACCGCTCAGGTGGGTCCGCAGGTGGCAGAGAAATTAGGCTTGCCACAGGTTACTTACGCAGAAGAAATCGTTAGTTTGGACGAGGCAACCCGCAAGGTGGTGATCCGTCGCCACATCGACGGTGGTGTGGAAACCGTAGAGGCTCCGCTGCCATTGGTGGTGACCGTGAACGGAAGTGCTGCTCCTTGCCGCCCTCGCAATGCCAAGCTGGTGCAGAAATACAAACGTGCCTTGGGTGCACAGGAGAAGGCTGCCATTACGAAAGACGCTGGCACATTGCCATACGCCGAGCTGTATGAGCAGCGTCCTTACCTGAATTTGGTGGAATGGACGGCTGCTGATGTGGATGCCGACTTCGAACAGTGCGGCTTGAGTGGCTCACCCACCAAGGTGAAGACTGTACAGAACATCGTGTTCCAAGCTAAGGAGTGCCAAACACTTACTTGCAGCGACACCGATGTGGAAGGTTTGATTAAAGAATTGTTGGACAAGAAGATAATCGGCTAAAACTATGAACAATGTATTTGTATATTGTGAGATTGAAGGCACAACCGTAGCCGAAGTATCTCAGGAGCTGCTGACCAAGGGTCGCAAG